>JASHQJ010000100.1 GCA_030037595.1 Candidatus Binataceae bacterium | reverse complement strand
GACAGTGTCGCCAGTCGTGAGTCGAAGGCTGGCTATGCATCGTTCACTCAACTGGAGGAATTCCTCGAACCTTCTCTGCCAAACTGGACCACCGGTTCTTCGTCGATCGTAAACCGCCCGGACGCGTTCTGATCGATACTTTTGCAATGCAGATTGCCGACTGGGCATGACACCTCTCAGTAATTTTGCTGCGCGGCTGCGAATTGTTCTGCTATCGTCACAATGCTTTCGCTGATGAATTAGTTCAAGAGCCTTTTGACTAACCTACGCAGCAAATCTACGTGTTACTTTTTCTTTGCTAAATTTTGCCTTGCATCCGACCCAGTCGGATGTAATGAGGCGGGCTCCCTATTCCTTGACAGCCCCATTGGCCGGTCGCAGTGATCTTCGGCGATCACCATCGTCTGCAGCGGATGCTCGATTTCGAGACTGCGCTCGCGCGGGCCGACGCCCGCGTCGGTGTGATTCCCGCGGCGGCGCTGGTCGCGCCGGGAACGTGGCGATTCCAATGTCCGACAGCTCACCGAGATAATCGCTCGCGAGAATTCCCGACGCCGCGCGATTCCTGGAAGGGCTCTGATTATGCCGACATCTCGACTGCGCGCCCCCTGAGCCGCACCATCCAGAAAGAAAAACGCGGCATAGGTTTGCGAGCAAATTTCGATTCCCTTGGATCATCCGGTCGATCACTTGGCGACCTCAGCGATGTGGTTCATTCAGATTCGCTTGCCACTCTTCCCGCGAATTCTCGCCGATGGCGAGTTCGCTTCAGTGATTTCCGCGCGTGGGCGGCGGCATTTCGCGAGGTGGGAAAAGTATCAGCAATCTCGCTTGGTGTGTTAAACGTATTGAATTATTGGTCAAACTGAGCTTCGCAAACGAAGAATGGAGGGCTCGCTGTGGCCAGCATCGTCTTAAGAAACGCTCGATTGATTGATGGTATTGCCGACCAGCCGCGTGACGGTGCCACGATCGTCGTCGAAGGTGAGCGCATCAGTGCCGTCGGCGGTCCCGAGATTCCTGTGGCTGATAACGCAACTGTCGTCGATCTCAAAGCGCAAACTGTCCTGCCGGGTCTAATCGATACCCACGTCCATACCACCATGATGGATAAAGAATCCCTGCCGCTTTTTCTCGCGGCGGGCGTGACGACAGCGCGCGATGTCGGTGGAAAACTTGAAAAGGTTCTGCAGCTTCGCGCTGAACTTAACAGCGGCAGAGAACTGGGCCCGCGTCTCTTCATCCTGGGCCCGCTGTTAGACGGCACCATACAGAGTCTGGAAGGCCCCTTCGCCGAAATGCTCGACAGTGTGCCCTCGGTCGATGCTGTCCCTGATAAAATTGGCGGCCTGCTTAAGACAGGCGTGGACGGTATCAAGATCTACTTCTCGATGCCGCCCGACACGGTCCGCGCCGTGATCAAGTTCGTCGATAAGCGCGTACCAATCACCGCGCATCTTGGCTACACGCATTCGCTTGACGCGATCCACGCCGGCATCGACGGCCTCGAGCATGTCCTGATCTCCCCATACAACGAGTTTTGCGCGGCAAGTATGCAGTTTGGCGCCGGCGCGTCGATGCTGAATCCAACTTTCTTTCCAACACTTCTTAAAGGATGGGAAGAGGCCGACCTCAAAGCCGAAGGCGCACGTAACTGGATCGGCACGATGGTCGACAAGCAGGTCAACATGGGGACTACGCTCGATCTCCTGTGGTTGGCCAAATTTGGCAGCGATGCCGCCCGCTGCGATCCGGATCGCAGGCTGATTCCGCCGATGGCAATCGCGCGGCAAGAGGAGTTAGCGCCTTATCTCGGTGAGCGTCCCGACTTGGATATCGCTAGTCCGCCGGCCGAGACCCCGAGTGCTGTCCGGGCTCTTGAGAAGCACCAGGCGGTAACTCGCGCCCTGCACGAAGCTGGCGGACTGGTCGTCGGCGGAACGGACTGCGGCGGTCTTGCCTATCCGCCACCCGGCTTTGCGCTGTTGCGTGAGATCGAACTGCTGGCCGAGGCGATCGGCTCGATGGCTGCTATCAAGGCTGTGACCGCAACCGCGGCGCGTTATCTTCGCCAGCAGAACAATCTGGGCACGCTCGCGCCGGGGCGGTACGCCGACCTCCTCGTTGTCGACGGCGACCCGATTCGCGACGTTCGGGAACTGCGTAAGCTCAAAACAGTTTATCGTGGCGGCGTTGCCCACGACCCTCAGACTCTGCTCGCGAAGGTGCCTCAGCGCCATCTCGAACAAGCAGGTTAGCTCAAACACCTCGAACGGGATCCCGCTCCCGATTCGCGAGGAAGCCCGGCACACGGGGGAAGGCGCGGCGCGTCGACGCCGTGCAAAGCATCGACGAGCGTTCGCCTAATAGCTGGGTCGTGGCTCGTCTGAAAGGCAATTCCGATTCAGGGCATCGAACTGGACGCTATTCTTCGCGGCTGGGTTGCGGAGCGCACGACTGACGACTGAAGAAGTGGTTGGTATTCTGAACGCTGCACAGGTTCCATGCTCTTCAATGATGAGTGCGAAAGATATGGCCCACGACCCCCCACTACCGCGCGCGCGGTATGAACATAGAGTGGGATGATTTACAAGCCGGGCGAGTAAGAGGGATCGGAATAGTGCCGA
>JASHQJ010000099.1 GCA_030037595.1 Candidatus Binataceae bacterium | reverse complement strand
GCGTGGATCACTCAGGCAGCGGCGCTCTTCCGTCCCGATTTGTTCCGCGCGGTCGGGCTGCTGAGCGTGCCTTTCCTACCACGCTTATCGATCAGTCCGAGCGCGTGGGAGCAGCAGAAGTATCCGGGCAAGATCTTCTATCAGCAGATTTTGCGATCACCTGGATCAGAAAAGATCTTCGACGCCGACGTGTACGGCACCATACTGAATGTTCTTTACGCGGCCTCGGGCGAACCGGCGGCAGATCAACGCTGGAGGTTTGCAATCGATCCCAGCGAAGCGAGCGCAGGCGGCCTAAGACCTGCGCTGCAAAAGCCCAGCTTCGTAACCGACGCAGATATCGAGTTCTTTGTCGGGGAGTTCGAGCGCAGCGGCTTCCTCGGCGGGCTGAACTACTATCGCAACGTCGATCGCAACTGGTCGCTAACGCCTTTCCTCAACGGCGCTAAATTGCCGCAACCAACCCTGTTTATCGCTGGCGATCGCGATGGTGTCCTTGGTTTCTGGGGCGAGGAGGTCGACTCGATAGAGCGCAGTGTGCCGAATTTGCGCAAGCAGTTGATCCTGCCGGGCGTCGGTCATTGGACGCAGCAGGAGAGGCTCCGACGCCGTCAATCGCGCGCTGATCGAGTTCCTGAGCAGCCTCTAACGAAACTCACCTCCGCGGCACATCTCCTCGGCGTGCCGTTTTCTTCCCTCACTCGTTAATCTCACTTTTAGAAGAGGAAGGCCTCTCGACCGAGGACTTCTTCAAGCTTCTTTAGGGAATGGGAGCTGGAGCGACCTAACCCCTGCCCCTTCCCCGATCTGTCTCCAGCGCAGACGCCACGGCCGTCTGATCATCTCCTGCACTGCGCGAGTTACGTATGCCCTAGCGAGACTTGCCTTTGCTCGAGCGGATAGATGTTCCGGAAAAACGAGAGACGGGAACCGGCGCAAGTGCGGCGCTTTTTTTCGAAACAGCGTCTTCCCCTCCATTTAGTGGCTCAGCTCATCGAGCAGCGCCTTGGCGTCCTTCAGGTCGGCGGTGTCGAAGCCTTCGGTGAACCAGCTGTAGATGTCGGCGAGCATCGCACGCGCTTCGTCGCGGCGATTTGTGTCGCGCAGCAAGCGTGCAAGGCTGGTGGTTACCCGCAGCTCCCATCCCTTTGCTTTCTGCCGCCGTGCGATTTCAATTGCCGTGCGAAATGGCTGCTCGGCCTCAGTCGCATTCGCACCGCCCTGTGCCAGGAGCAATTCTCCTTTAGTCCGATAGACCTCGGCTTCAAATGCCCGCTGGTCCGTTTTCTCGACTACCTCAAACGTTTCTTCGATCGTTATGAGTGCTTCGTCATGGCGACCGAAGAGGCACTGTGCCTGCGCGATGAGTAAAAGGCAGGGTGGCGTAGAGACCAACGAACCCGTCGCTCTGAAATCGGCCAGCGCATGCTGCATTCGCGCGATGCCCTCCGATTGGCCACGTGCGACTGAATCAAACCAACCCAGGTGAAGCTCTGCTAGGGCGCGCCGAAATGGGTTACGCAGCTCTGTTGCCAAGGTCACAACAGCGGCGGCGTGCTCTCTCGTTTGTTCTTGTTCCCGGACTAGGGAAAAGAAAAGCATGGCCCATGTGTGAACCGACTCTTCAACGGCTTTCGAATCCGAAACCCGCGCCACTGCGAACGCCGCGTCCATCCTTCTCGCCGCGCGATCCGGAAAGCCAAGGGACCACAAGTTCTGTGACAAAAAGCCGAAAACGGCACCGGTAGTGAACGAATCAAGCACCACCACGTCCCGGGTTGTGTTGTGTTCCGAAGTGAGACCCGTAGTCTCCTCCGGCATGGTTTCGTGCAATGAAATTGCGCGCTCGAAGTATTTCTCAGCCAACTCGAACTTGCCTGCGAACATTTGCGAAACCGCCAGCTGGTAGAAGGATTGGGCAATCCGTTCCTCATTTCCGTGCTGCTCCGCAATCTCGAGGGCCTGCGCCGCCAGTTCGCTCTGCTTCGAAATGCTGCCTCGAATCCAAGCACTGAGACTAAGATTGTAGATCCGTATCCAAGATTTCTTCCAGGAGACGCCGGGACGCCGAGAAAGCTCCACAGCGCGCGCGGCGGACTGTTCGCCTTCGCGCGAGCCGTAGCCTTTGAGCGTGACTAATGCCATATGGGCCGCGTTTCTAAGGTCCAACTCGAGCTCGGCCCGCCGGTCGTCGTCGGGCAGTTCGTGCAAGCGGGCGAGAGCGGTCTCGAAGTGCCCAACTGCTTCGGCAAAAGAGGCCCTATCGGTGCTCTGCTGGCAAGCACGCAGGCAATACTCCACTGCCTTCGCGGGGTTGGCGCTGCGCGCGTAGTGACGCGCGAGGTTTGCTATGTGGTCCTCGAGCCGGTCCGCGTATAGCGCCTCCATTCTGGCGCCGATTCGCTCGTGCATCAGCTTGCGGCGCTCTTGAAGGACCGAGTTGTAGGCGACGTCCTGAGTTAGAGCGTGCTTGAAGATGTACTCCGTATCGCCGACCGCGGGCTGCTCGTAGATGAACTCGCCCAGCTGGAGGTCATTTAGCATCCGGTCGAGCTCGGCGTCGGACTTGGGTTCGACCGCGCGAACCAGCGAGATCGGGAACTCGCGCCCGATGACCGATAGAGTCTGTAGGAGTTGCTTGGTGTCCGATGGGAGCCGGTCAATGCGGGCCGCAAGCACCCCTTGCACGGTAGTGGGAATTCGCGCTGACTGCAGCGGCTTCACCAGCTTGACGGCACCGTTGCGCGCAATCACGCCGTCCTCCAGCATCGCCTGATACATCTCCTCCATGAAAAGAGGGTTGCCTTCCGTCCTCTCGATGATCAGCTTCTTGAGAGGTGCCAGGTCGGGAGAGTCACCGAGCAGCGCGGACAGCATCTCGTCCGCGGATTCCTTGCCGAGCGGGTCGAGCCTGAGTTGCGTGTAGTAAGTCTTCGAGACCCACCGATGCGAGTACTCGTCGGGCCGGTAATTCACCAGCAGCAGGACCTTCGCATTGGCGAGGGAGTCGGCGAGCAGGTTGAGGAACTCCTGGGTTTGCTCGTCGATCCAGTGGAGGTCCTCGAAGATTACCATCAGCGGCTGATTGAGCGATTCGCGCAAAAGAATCCGTTTGATCGCATCGAGGGTGCGGCGCTTCTTGACCTGCGCGTCCATCTGGGCGAGCGGGTCCTCACCTTCGACGATCCCGAGCAATGCGAACAGGTACAGCAGCGTGTCTTCGAGCGATCGATCAAGGATTGCGATCTTCCCGGCGACCTTCTCTCTGCGTTTGCGAGGGTCGTCGTCGGACTGGATGTCGAAGTATATGTGCAGCAGGTCGGTCACCGGCAGATATGCCGACGCCTTGCCGTGCGAGACTGAGAAGGCCTCCAGCACCATCCAGCCCGAGTGGTTCTTGGCCTTGAACTCAAAGAACAGGCGCGACTTGCCGGCGCCGGCGATGGCGATTGCAGCAACGATCTGCCCATGACCCGCTTGCGCCTGCTCGGCAGCGTGCGCGAGCGCCACCATCTCGCGGTCACGCCCGACGAACTTCGTTAGCCCGCGCCCCGCCGCGCGTTGCAGGCGCGTTCGCAGGGGACCCAGGCCGGTTACCTCGTAGACGTTGAGGGGCTCGGCGAGACCCTTGACCTTGGTCGGCCCCAGCGCCTTGAGTGCGAAGTAACCTTCGCACAACTTGCGAGTTGGCTCGGCAACCGCGATGGAGCCAATCGGCGCAACCGCCTGCATGCGCGAGGCGAGGTTGGTGGTGTGGCCGATGGGCGTGTACTCGGTGTGCCCGCCACCGGTT
>JASHQJ010000098.1 GCA_030037595.1 Candidatus Binataceae bacterium | reverse complement strand
TGGCCCATCACTACGCGCGCAGCGGCAATCCGCTTAAGGCCGCGGGGTATTGCTTGCGAGCAGTCAGACAGTGCGCGAACAGCGGGTCTTATGCCGAAGCGCTCGCGCTGTTCGAGACCGGGCTTGAGCAGCTACGGAAGCTCCCCGATAGCGACCGGCGCTCGGAGCTGGAGTTCGATCTCCGGATAGCGGTCTTCGATTCACTCATGACCACAAAGGGTTACGGCTCAGCCGAAACCGAGCAGTCGTCGGCGCGGGCAATTGTGCTTTGCGAGCGACCCGGGACTAGCTGGGAAAAGAGATGGACAGCACTGCTCGGAGCCTTCGTGGTTCAGTTGATCCGTCCCGACGTTCGCAAGGCCAGCGAAATAGCCGCCGAGCTGGTTGCACGCGCCGAGGAGCGCGGCAGTCCTGAGTATGTTGCAGAAGCTGTGCAGGCGTTGGCAATCGCTCGGATGTTGGCGGGCGACTCGGCGCCTGCCGCCCAAAGCTTCGACCGGGCATGGGCACTGTGGGAGTCCGTAGCGAAGCATCCAACCGAGAATATACCGAAGCGCGCCGGGCTAACGTCTCAATTCCAACCGCCGTATAACCGCGTCCTCTCGGGATGGAACCTCTGGTTCCCGGGTTACCCCGACCAGGCGCGAGAGCGATTGAACACCGCATTCGCCCTCGTGAACGAATCCAGATCGAAGATTGATGTGGAGGCGGTTCAAAGGGGCGCCGTCCCGGTTTTTGGCCTCCTTCGCGAGCTTGACCGCATGAGAGAGAGCGCGGAAACCGCTGTGGTGCTTTCGACCGAGTTAGGCAATGTAACCGGGCGCGCGGTTACCGAAATTATGCTCGGATGGGCGGATACGATATCGGGCGATCTCGACGGTGGCATCGCGCGAATGCGGCTCCATCTGTCGGAATATAGGGCCACAGGCTGCGAGGTCGCAAGCGACTACTTCTTCGCTTTGATTGCCACTGCTTTGGGCCGGATTGGGCGGTTCGATGAGGGGCTTGGTACGATCGACAAGTCGTTTCCAATCATCGAGCGAACCGGGCAGCGGAATTACGAAGCGGAGGTGTATCGGCTGAAAGGCGAACTGTTGTTGGCGCAGGACGCATCGAATGCTGCGCTAGCGGAGCAATCCTTCCGCACCGCGATCGAAACCTCGCGCAAGCAGAAGGCGAAATCATGGGAGCTACGCGCAACCATGAGCCTTGCACAGCTTCTGGATCGTCGAGGCCAGCGCGACGAGTCACGCGTGATGCTCGCCGAGATCTACAACTGGTTCACCGAGGGCTTCGACACCGCGGATTTGAGGGACGCCAAGGCGCTGCTGGAGGAGTTGAGTGAATAGATGAAGCGGCGGGAGCAGATATGCGTGATGATAGCGACGCGAAAATTGCCGCTTAAATTCGCGAGGCTGACGATAAAGCTTTGGCGTCTCCAACAGTTGTGTTCCGAACAATTTAATTAAAACCCTGCCGAGGAAAGCCGTTTCGATCTGTGAAACGAGTTGGAGTTGGATAGTCATAAAGGAAATCCCGGCGGACGCGGCGCGGAGGAGGAGCCCGGAGATGAAATCCAGCGACGGTAATGCGTGCGACCTCGTAATTAACAACGCGAGAATCTTCGACGGTTCGACCGTACTTCAGGCAGCGCACAATGTCGGGATTGCCGGCGACAGAATCCGGTCCATAAGCACTTCGCCAATTGCCGGAAGTCGGCAAATCGATGCGCGAGGGCGATTTCTCATGCCAGGTCTCATCGACTGCCACGTACACCTGCTCAATATGTGGACGGCGAAAGATGAGGCGACGATGGCTGCCGACATCGAAACTGAATTGCCTAAACGGCTCAACGACTTCCTCACCGCGGGTGTAACGACCGTTAAATCGGTTGGTGACTCTGAGGATGACATCCTGCACGTGCGCGCGAGGCTGGCCAGCGGCGAACTCGCCGGTCCCCGCCTGCAGGTCACCGGACCGTTGTTTTGCGCGCCGGGCAGTCACCCCGCAACCACAATTTGCGCTCAAAACCCCTGGCTCCGATATCGCACGACCATTGAGTCTGATTCACCAGAACAGGCGCGGGAAGCGGTGCAGCGTCTGGCCGATAAGAAAGTCGATGCCATCAAGATTGCTCACCAAGGCGGCTGCAAGCATGGCTCACCATACTTCTTCAAGGTCGAATCAATGGGACTCAACGTCCAGATTGTCAAGCTGGAGAAAGTGGTTCTCGGAGCGATCGTAGATGAGGCGCACCGGCACGGGCTCAAGGTTACAGTTCATACCGTCGACGCAGACGCCGCAATCGAGGCGCTGGAAGCGGGGGCCGACGGCCTCGAACATGGCGTGATGGAGGAGAGGCTGAAAGATAATCAGGTGGTCGACCTGTTGCTGCGCAACCGCGCATCCTATGTGCCAACCTTGTGCTTGATCAGACTCGAAGAAAAAACCGCGGAGGTCAGGTACGCCAACCTCAAGCAGGTTGCCGACGCGGGAGTCAGAGTCGCACTCGGCACCGACAGTTTCTGCGGCTTTGGCAAGTTCGGCGAGAACACGATTGAAGAAGCTGAGCGTTCTGCACAGGCCGGGATTGGGCTGTCGCAAGTTCTGAGGATGGCGACCAAGGACGCGGCCCAGCACCTGGGCCTGGAAGACTTAGGCGTGGTGGCGCCGGGAAAGATCGCGGATCTGCTTTTGCTCGACGGCGATCCGACAACCTCTATTGGAGGCCTCCGAAAACTATCGATGGTAATTCAAAACGGCACCGTCGTAGTCGATATGGGCATACAACTTTAAATCGCTGAGAGCCTGGCGCTTCAAGGGGAGAACTGAAAGATGACGAAGGCCGAATTTTTTCGCGAGGCCCGCAAGGATCTATCGGGGCCGCTGGCGGCCGTTCGCGTTGTTGAAGCAACCACGACCGCGGCCGGTCCGTTGTGTTCCGCAATGCTTGCAGACCTTGGCGCTGACGTGATCAAAGTTGAAACCCCCGAAGGCGAGGTGAGGCGTCGGCTGCCACCGCTTCTTCCGGGGACAAGAGTCAGTTGGGCGCACGCCACATTCAATCGCAACAAGCGCAGCCTGAGCCTCGACCTGGGACGCCCTGAGGGGCGCGATATATCTTCCTCAAGCTTGGCGCGAAAGCGGACCTCATTGTCGAAAATTTCAAGGCTGGGACAATGGACAAATGGGGCCTCGGCTACCAGACGGTGCGCGCGGTCAAGACCGACATCGTTTATGTGTCTATTACCGGATGGGGCCAGTTCGGTCCTTATTCAAGCCGGCCGGGTTACGATCCGATCGCGCAAGCCGTATCTGGCTTCATGTCGCTCAACGGCTCGGTAGATGGTCCGCCGACCAAGGACCCAATGGCGATCGCCGACCAAATGGGTGGATTGCATGGTGCGATCGGTGCAATGGCCGCGCTACGCCATCGCGATATCACCGGCGAAGGTCAGCATGTCGACATTGCGCTGCTGGATCACTTGACGAACAACGCTAACTTGACGCTGGCCGCGATGGGCATAGCGCCACAACGTAACGGAAACGAGTTCGGATTCGCGGTGCCGGCGAATGTTTTCGCCTGTCAAGATGGCTCGGTTTATATCGCGATACTGCTCGACGCACATTGGAAGGTGTTGGCGCGTACGATGGGCCAGGCGGAATTCGCCGACGATCCAGGCTTCGCGACGATCGCCGGACGCTGTGCGAATCGCGACGCGTGCAATGCGATAGTCGCTTCGTGGACCGCGGAACGCGGACGCGCCGAAGTGGTCGAGATTCTCAATCGAGCGGGAATTCCAGTGGGGCCGGTCAACAGCTATGGCGACGCGGCGCGCGACCTTCATGTGCTCGAGCGAGACAGTTTGCAGCCGACCCTAAGCGAGGATGGCTCGATGATTCCGATCTACGGACCGGTGGTGAAGTTTTCGCGTACACCGACGCGTGTCCGCACCGGCGCCCCGGCGCTCGGCGAGCACAACGACGAGATTCTGGACGAGATCGGCGTCGATTCTTCCTCACGTACGCGATTGAAGAATGCAGGAGTGATTTAGGCTCAATCGAATCCGGTCTAGCAGCCCTGTTTAGCCAATTGAAAAGACAATCAATAAGGCAAATTCGATGGATCGACTCAAAGGTAAGGTTGCTCTGATTTCGGGCGGTGCACGGGGCAAGGCGCTGCCGAAGCCCGCCTTTTCGTTAGCGAAGGCGCCAAGGTCGTGATCGGCGATGTCCTCGACGACCAGTGCCGGAAGACCGCCGACGAGATCAACGCTATGGTCGGCGCGAAATCTGTCATTCCGCTTCATCTCGACGTCACCCGTGGGGCCGACTGGCGCGCCGCGGTCGAGACTTGCCAGCGCGAAT
>JASHQJ010000097.1 GCA_030037595.1 Candidatus Binataceae bacterium | reverse complement strand
TTCGTCGTTCGCTTCGAGGCCGACCTTGCGCGCGACATGCATCGAATCGATCACCTCGCCGTACACGTCGAGCTGGAACTGCTCATGTGCGGCGTTGCCGACGCGGACCGGCCGGCTCTTTTCATAGCCCTCGAGCCACGGCAGCTCGAGCTCAGGCAGGTCGCGCTCGCCGGCGAGGCCGTACATGATCTGCGCGTCCTGCGGATGCCCCGCGATCGCGCGCAGGAGCCATTCGCGCCAGGCCTTGGCTTCTTCGGTGTAGCCGGAGATTAGCAGCGCGTAGAGGGTCAGCGTCGAGTCGCGGAGCCAGGCGTATCTGTAATCCCAGTTGCGCACGCCGCCGATCGCCTCAGGCAGCGAAGTGGTTGGCGCAGCGACGATTCCGCCGGTCGGCGCATAGGTCAGAGCCTTCAGCGTGATGAGCGAGCGCATCACGGGCTCGCGCCACTTCGATTCGGAGGAGCAAAGGGACGACCAGTTCTTCCACTCGGATTCGGTCCGGGCCAGGGCGGAGAAGGGGTCGATCGGTTCGGGCTCGCTGCGATGCGATCGATAGCCGGTGAGGACAAAAGCGATGTCCTGACCCTCGCTGATCGCAAACTCGGCGGTGGATCGGAAGTCCTCGTTCTTCAGTTCGAGCGCGCTTCTAAAGGCGACCGCGTTGGGTCCTGCGATCGCGCTGAGTCCATAGTCGCGACGCCTGACCCACGGAATCGTGCGCCCGTAGTCAAAGCGAAGTGTGAGCGCCGTCCGCATCGGCATCGTACCGCGGATGCCGCGGACGATGCGCACGAGGTCAGTGCGCCCGTCCTGCTCAGCAATCGGCATGAAGTCGATGAGCGCGGCCTCGTCGGAGCCAACGCGAAAGCGGGTCTCGATGATCAGCGTATCATCGCGATAGCGCCGCTGGACTATGGGTGATTCTGATGCCGGTGCGATAAGCCAGCGGCCGTTTTCGGGCGTGCCGAGAAGCGCGGCGAAACAAGCCTCCGAGTCGAAACGCGGCAGGCACAGCCAATCGATCGATCCGTTGCGCGCGACCAACGCGGCGGTGTGCGTGTTGCCGATCAGCGCGTAGTCTTCGATGGGACTGCTCATGTCCGTGCCGCGGCTGAAGATACTTTCGCCACCACTATCACAAATGCGGCAAAGAACGGGCGTGGATCAACCCGTTCGGCGCTAGACATGACCGTGCCGGGCTAGACCATAGGTGAACGCGAAATCATTCCCCTCGGACAGTGGATTGGATTTTCGAACGGAACAGAGCGGGCCCGCGGCGATCAGGTGCGTAGAAGGTATGTTCCACACCGCGGACCCGTCTGGCTAAGACGTATTCAAGCACGAGTCGATACCAGGAACGGCAGCGTTCCTAGCGCATCGAGCTGTTCTGAGACACCGACCTCCGGCTATCCGACCTATCCGAACGGGACCGCGACGCAGATGCTGTGGGGACGCATGGGCGATTGGTACAGCGGCAACTGGTACGACTCGGGGGCGCTCAGTTACATTTCGCAGGTTCAAGATGACGTCGCGAGCGAGCCGTGGGCGCAGTGATCGAAAGAGCTGTCGTCGATTAGCGGTAGCGCCTCTGCACGGCCTCGAGGTGATCGCGGGCGGCGGCGACGATTTCGGCCGCCGCCGCCCGAAGCTGCTCGGCGTTCCGGCACTGCGTTAACGCCGCATCGCGAGGCCGTCCACCAACGCCGCAAGCAGCATCACCTCCCGGCTACGGGCTTTTGGATTCGGCACCAACGGTGCCAGACATTCCTTCCTCGCGATGGCTGACGGGCAGGCATCACCTTCCTTCTCGAGACCGACGTCAACCCGAACGTCGTGCTCTACGAAAAGTTCGGTTTCGAGGTGGTCAGCGAGCAGGTGATCTTGGGCGTCAACAATCGCTTCAAGTGGGCGCGGCTCAAGTCGCGGGCGCGTAGCATAGAAAGACCTTGCCATTGCGAAATGTGCGCGAGCTAGTGAGTTTCAGATTCAGGCGAGCTTTCACGCCCTCGAACATGGTGCGGCCGCTGCCGAGAATTACGGGATTCACAACGAGCTGATATTCGTCGATGAGTCCGTGCGGTGCCAGTTGTGCAACGATACTGCCGCTGCCCAGGATCGCGATTCCTTCGCCTGCTGAGTTCTTGATCCCTCGCACCTGCTCTACGAGGTCAGCTTTGATCACCCGCGTATTGCTCCACGATGCCTGGCTGATCGTCCGCGAAAAGACGATCTTCGGCATGTTGTTCATCCGCTCGGCGACGATCGGATCATTCTTCATCGCTATCGCGGTCGGCCAATAGGCGGCCATCAGTTCATAGGTGACGCGCCCGAACATCAGCTCGCCTCCGCCGCGCGCGTTTTCCGCGACGAACGAACTGAACTCGGCGTCGTCGCTTCCTTCATGCGCCCAGCGAAAGTCGCCGTCAGGGCCAGTGAAATAACCGTCCAGCGTCACAGCGTTGAACGCGACTAGCTTCCTCATGCTCGTTCACCCTTCGTCTGCGAATGCGTCCCTGCTACTCGCACAACTACTATAAAGACGTTCGAGACGGACAGAATTCGACATCCAGCTGCGACTATTTCGTCGCGACGGCCTCGCAGCGCGCTTGACGAACCAGGGCTTCGAGCGCGGGCAGGTTGTTGTCGTCATCTATTACTGTGCGTATCAGGATTAGCCCGCGTTTTGACGGTGAAAAAACGATCGAGCGGTCAGGAAAGTTGTCGAGCGACGGCATCGCCTGCCCATGCCTCATCAGCAGCAGTTCGAACGAGCCGCCCGTCACCTGGCGATCGTTGCGCACAAAGAAATTATTGGTCGCAGAGTCGAAAGCTGAAATCGACCAATAGGTCGAGTGCGGAACGCTGGCAGTTACGCGCAGCGGCGCCGCGGACAAATCGAAAGGACACGCCGCGTAGAGGATATCGGGACTCGGACGCACTACTCCGCGCGACGCGGCCGTGGGACGGTTTCCGAAGCGCATCGTGTTCGGCGCTCCCATTCGCTTTAGCGTGAGAGCCATGATGCGACGCGGAATCGCGTACAAGGTCGCATAATGCACCACCAGCGCGATCGCCAGCGTAGCGGCGATCCACAACACGAGTTGCTGGCCGCGCTCCCTCATGGACAACCCACTTTCTTGATCGCCGGCAGCGCCGCATGGACGGGATCGAGCGCGACCAGTTCACTCGGATTGTAGAGCCTGAGACTCAGCGAGAATCGCTCAGGCGCGAGCGGAATCCAATTGGCTCCGCTACCCGCGCCGCCCACTTGTATCGTGAATGTTCCATCCGGCTCGCGCGCGACGGTCGTCTTCGAGACTGAATAGCGCCCCACCGAATTGGGAATCAGGTAGTCGTCAGGACCGTAGGCGGTGATGCTCCACCATCGCGCCTCAGGATCGCGGCCTGAAACCCGGTAGACGCACCGCCCGTCGAGCGGTGCGCCATCGCTGTCGCGCGCCGCCGTAAAGTAAATCGTCTCACTGCGGTTGAGAGCGAACAGCCCGTGCACCGCAACCATCGCCCGCGTGTATGGATCGCTACGCGAGTCTCCCGCCGCAAGATTCGTGCGCCACGGGCCGTTGCTCAAGCCCCCCGGGATTGCGACGCGCACGACAGTGAACCACGTGGCCGCGAGGCCGAGCGCGGTGCCGACGATCAGCGCAGCTACCATTTTTGTCGCCAGTTTCATCGCGTGGTTAGTTGTGAGAATGGACCCGCAACTAATGCGTTACAATCGGGGTCTCCGGTTGCTTTGCCTCAATCGGTAACTTTGTGACTGTATCAATCATCAGACACCCTGCGCGGTGTTCCCCGATATCATAAACCCGGGCCGAGGAGCTTCGATCATGAAAAAAGTAAGCGTCAGCAGTGCGGGCGGTCGTTTTGAATTGAAAGAGGCTCCAATCCCTGAGCCCCCGCGCGGTCACGTCAAAATCAAAAT
>JASHQJ010000096.1 GCA_030037595.1 Candidatus Binataceae bacterium | reverse complement strand
GCGCGTGTTTGGCCCGTTCATTCGGCCGCGCTAATCTCATGCATGCAGTGGATCAGTGTACCACAGGCGTCTGAATTGACGGGGCTTTCCGAGACCACGCTCCGCAACTACGCTCGCTCCGACCAATCGGACCTAATCCCGAATATCGACTTCCGCGTCCAGACCCTCCTCCATTTCCACCGTCAGCGTAAACGCCTCCTCTTCTCCGAGCACGGCGTTCAACGGATCATCTCCGGCTCGTATCGCGTCTTCCGATGGTATGGATCGTCCTATCCCGCCGTTTCCATCCGCTACCAGAACGGCCCGGAATGGCAGCTCGGTAAGCAGAGGCGTCTCGTCTACCGATTTTCCGGAACAACTATCGGCGCGAGCTCGGGCGACGCTGGCCAGGGAGTCCGTAACGCGCGCGGTGCAGGAGTTCATCAAGCATCCCTGCGTCGTTCCAGGCTGTCGCTGTCGCATTCACGAGATCCTGCCGGCATTGGAACAGATGCTCGCGCTCAGAGCCGACGACATGCGCAACAAGCAGACCAAGCTTGGCAAGGAATACGACGCGCCGGACGAAGAGCGACTGAAGTACCCGACGTGGAAATGAAGCATCGTTGGGGGGGGCAGGCGGATGGCGGCGCAACGAGAAGCGGTGAAGCATGGATGAAACATGCTAGCAGGGTAAAGCCACGCTGCCGGCACCGAGGTCGGTAATCTTCTTGGTGCTGGCAGCCCGATTTTGAGTTTGACCCAGCTGCGTGCGACAGAATCCTCTGTCACTAAACGGAAAGGGTAAAATGAAGGGTGCCTGGATATACTTCGCTTGCTTGCCACTTCTGATTTCCGTCTTAAGTGTCAGCAGTTGCACCACGCTGTCCCAGCGCTTCTCTTGCAGCAGTTGCACCACGCTTCCCCCGCGCTTCTCTTGCTGGGACGGACAAAAGTGGATCAACGAAGGTAGCTATGAGTACTTCTCTGACAATACCCTCAAGGAATGCACTAATCCCGCGGGCAACGGTGTCCAATTCGGAGTCGGAACGATTGAGCCGGACAGTCTCTATACTATTCGCTCGTGCGAGAATGATTCCCCGCAGGAGTGCATAGACAAAGAGCAAATCATTGAAGCCAATCGGGCACGGGTAGCCATTTCAGCCTCGACTCTCCAGCAGCAGCAAAACCAGTCCCTACAAGATGAATGGCTGATGGAGCAGCAAAACCTTGAGCTAGAAAGAAATGGATACTCAGCATCGCCAGCTCAATAGCAACTAAGCGCCTTGATGGAATTGCCACCTCGAACTATGGCGCGGTCGTCATCAGCGCTGCGTTCTGGAAAAACGCTGGACCGAACATGAACTTCGCGGCCTGACGAGTAAAGAGGATCAGATGAGTCATTGGCCCAAACGCGGTCGATGGGGGGCAGGCGGCTGGCGGCGCAACGAGAATAGGTGAGCGCCCGGGTAGTGGCGCGGAGCGACTTGTCGAGATTTGGACGCGGCCGCCATCCCCTTTCAAGCGCTTGACCGAGTTCGACGATTCGCGGAGCTAATACGCCGATTCTCCTAAACCAGCGCGTCGACTAACATCGCGACCATCTGGAGGCGTTCGTGGCGGGGGACATGCGGATGCGCTGCTCGAAGTGCGGAGCTGAAAATCGGGAAGGCGCCAAGTTTTGCAAGGATTGCGCGACGCCGATTCTCGCGAAGTGCACTCATTGCGGAGCTACCAGCCAGCCGGGTTCGAAGTTCTGTGATGAGTGTGCTGCACCCCTAACCGCGACACCGTCAGCCTCAAATCCCGCAGCATCGGCACCGATTGGCGTGTTTACTGAGCCGGCCGGTGCTAGCCCTAGCGACGGCGAGCGCAAAACGGTCACCGCGCTGTTCGCCGACATCAAGGGTTCGACCGAGCTGGAGCAGGACCTCGACCCCGAAGAGGCGCGCGCGATCATCGACCCCGCCCTCAAGCTGATGATCGATGCTGTCCAGCGCTACGACGGCTACGTCGTGCAATCGACCGGCGACGGCATTTTCGCAATCTTCGGCGCACCGCTTGCGCACGAGGATCATCCGCAGCGGGCGTTGCATGCCGCGCTCAGGATGCAGAAGGATTTGCGCCGTTATTCGGCCAGCATTGTCGCCGACGGCGGAATGCCGATCGAAGCCCGCATAGGGGTGAACACCGGCGAGGTTGTGGTCCGCTCGATTTCAACCGGAGGCGGCCACATTGAATACACCCCGATCGGGCACACCACAAACCTGGCGTCACGGATGCAGGCCGTGGCGCCTACAGGCTCGATTGCAATCAGTGAACAGACGCGCAAACTTTGCGAGGGTTACTTCACGCTCAATCCGCTGGGGCCAACTAAGGTCAGAGGGGTCAGCGAGCCGGTCGACGTCTATGAAGTGACCGGCCTGGGTCCTTTGCGCACGCGGCTGCAACGAGCCGCCAGCCGCGGATATACGAAGTTTGTCGGACGTCAGCGTGAGATGGAAACGCTGAGGCATGCGGCCGCGCAGGCCAATGCCGGTCACGTCGGAGCCGTGGGTGAGCCGGGTGACGAACTTTTCGAGACGCTCAAATCGCGCCGAACGATGACCGTGGGAATGGTGTTAGACGGAGCTGGTCCGTAGTATGGCTTTCTGACCGACTTTGTGCCTGACGGCAGAGTTTGTTCAATCAGGGGCAGAATGCAACTAGCCGCCCGTAAGGATTCCGATCGCTTCGTCTCCCACGGCGCATACGGTGCCCTGCAGGCGCAGTTGAGAAGTCGGTCAGAGATGCTAGCAGAGATACCGACAGCAGTATTGTCGGCGTTCGATCCGAGCACGCGTCTGCTTCCGT
>JASHQJ010000095.1 GCA_030037595.1 Candidatus Binataceae bacterium | reverse complement strand
TTGGCCAATGTGGTGTTGCTGAAAGATCGCGAAACCTGGAAAATCTCGGCGTTTACCTTCACTCAACAGTAGATACTCTGAAGGCCCCCGAGGGCGGTCGACGCACGAAGAACTCGATTGGCTTGCCGTACATCTGGCGAACTCCGCTAGCTCAATCACGTCAACGCGGCGTTCTCCCGATTCGCATTTCGAGACGTAGGACTGAGGATGCTCACCGAATCTCGTTGCGCCGCCACCCGCCTGCCCCCCCACACGCGGCAGCCACGTCAGCCGCTCTTCGTCCGGAGCGTTATATTCCTTGCCGAGCTTCGTCTGTTTGTTGTGCTGGTCGTCCTCGCGCGTCGCTAGCATGATCTCGAGCGTTGGCAGTAGCTCGTGACACCGGCAATGACAGCCAGGCGCCGCACACGGACGGCGAATCATTTCCTGCACGGCTCTGGTAACGAAGTCCCGGGTCAATTTGGAGGCTTGGTCGGTGCTGTAACTCTTTTCGCCAATGCCCATGGAAGATCCCCCTATCGCTGCACTTTGTGGTCCAGATGTATCAGGCAGTTAGCGCTTTACACTCGACGACTTCTATCGTCAAGTCAGGAGAACTGCAGAGCCAAATGAAACGATCAGAGTGGGGAAGTTTGGGAGCGAGAACGGAAGGGAAAAAAATTCAATCCTCCATACTCGCCTGCGGGTTTTCGACGCTGGACTTGATCGCGACGGTCGCACGACGGGTGGAACCGACGCGGCTGATGATCCTTGGTAGCTATCGCCCGGTCGAGATGTTGGCTGGCGAGCATCTTCTTCGGGTTATCAAGGAAGAGCTGGAACTCCATCAACAGGGGATCGAGCTACCGCTTAAGCTGCTACGCGAGCAGGACGTAGCCGCCTATTTAGAGCAAAGGTTCTCCGAACATGAGACACGAGAATCGCTCGACCGCGCGGCCCCAGCGATATACGCACGCAGCGAGGGCAATCCGCTCTTTATGGTGAATGTGGTGGATTTCCTGGTCGAGCAAGGGTCGCTGCTGGATGCCAGCAAGATCGAGGCACCGCGCAATATACGACAAATGATCGAGCGCAATCTTCAGCGGCTAGGCCCAGACGAGCAACGAGTGCTCGAGGCGGCAAGCGTGACCGGCGCTGAGTTTGCCGCCGCAGCGACCGCAGCGGCGGCTAGTCCATCCATTGGTCTTGGGCGACGCCTATCGGCGGCGTCAGCAGACGCAGGTGCATGAACCCGGATTACTCACTCCCAACTGGACTAGGGATCGGGGGACCCTCAAACAGGCGACGGACTCTTCCTCATTGCGGAGGAGTTTTCGGGGGGACAGACCAGCGACATTGACGAGAATTGGGCTCGGCGCGATCGATCACAGAAGCGACAAGAACGCTCTAATATCGTCCTTGATAAGCGGCGGATAACAACTGACTCTTGACGTTCAGCGACCGTTTGTGATCCAGCAGTCGGTGTTACAAACTTCGTCCTTGGGGCGAGAAATTTCGTTTCTTTCGAACGGTTTAGTTATTCCTGAGAATCGTTGACCGCATCCGGGATCGGATCTGTATGTTCGTAGACGGTCCAACCGAGTGAGAGAAAATTCCTTTTTGCTAGTGGAGACAGTTGCCCGGTCAGCCAGAGCTTTCGATCGTGACTCTTGAAATCGCGGCGATGAGCGAAATAGGAAACGTCCGAGGTCCATGACACATAGTCAACGGGAGCCTCTGCCACGATTGCTCCATTTCGGTCCTGCCCAACTATCGCTTTGCGGACTAGCAGTCTCGCGAGCGGCACTTGCGTGTCGTTGTATCTCACCAGCATCCCGACGGCGTCAGTCAGAAAGCGGGCTTGTTCCTCTGATTGAGCGGTGCTTGCCAGTGTAACGGTCTCCGCTTCGCCTGGTATTCCTTTCAGACGGCTCAAATTCGCGACGAAGGCAGTTTGCACGCTGAGTGGAAACTGCGAGTTGTTAGTGAACACGCGAATCTGAGAGTCCGGTACCCCTATAGCCTCCAGGCTCTTCTGATTGCGCACAATAAGATCCGCCTTCGGTGTATCCCACACCCATTGCGACACGATCCGGGTCGCGGTTATTGCCATCGAACCGGGAATAAAGACTGCCATCGTGGTCGTTACCCCAACATGCGCTCGGAACGCGACCAAGGCGAAGTCATCGAGCTGCTTTGAGAGAACAGGATTGGTCGTATACGGGTCAACGTGGAGGTTCTTCGCGAGTTCTCGACGCTCTTGTTCGTAACCGAAGACATCTCTGGTCGCGCGTCCGGTTGTCGTCGCGACTTGTCCGGCCTTTTTGCCAGCGGAGGCATCTTCTGGTTCGGTAGCAGCCTCCTGGATTTTTTGTGCGCCCAGGCCCAGCCTGCCGAAGAAGCGTCCGACCCCTTCGGGCAATCCCTTCACGGTCTCCACAGGGTGCATGACCATCTGGCCGGCGGCTTGAACCGGACGCACTGCGTTGGTCGCGATCGACTTAGCAAAAATTCCTGTCTTGCTGGTATTCGTCAACTCCACAATGGCGGGAATCTCCGCGACACGAACTTGGAGCATCTCGGTGCTGTTGGCCTGAAACGTTCCGACGTCACTCTTAATGGTGTAGTGCGCCAACAATCCGTCAGTTGGCACCTGGGGATTCACGTGAAAGCCGTTTCCGGAGAGAAGTGTTGGAGGCGCCAGGATGCTGGCTGGCAGGGTCGGCGGGATTTCGAACTTCTGCGCGATCGCGCTTCCCGAGATTGAGGCGAACAGCAAGCTCCAAAATGCAAAGAAGAAGAACCGACATCTTCGCGGTCGCATCTTCTTCCCATCCTCCATCTGTTGTAAGCCGTACATCAGACCTTAGTCTGATATGAAGTGGCGGAGGACAAGTATCAGCTAGGAGCAGTTGACGACTTGAAGTCGCATTCTATCGCGCTGAAGCGATTCTGATCTTGGCAACGATTGTCGCGAGCAGAGAATTTGTGCAGAGTTGGCCGATATCGGAACGAGAGCGGTCCGGCGGCCGATATCAAGCGGCGTACGAGTCCGACCATTGCTCAACTATCCGGCCGCCTGAGGTCACCAGTAGCTTTGCAAGATGACCGAATCAGAAACATCCGAGCTATTTCCAAAACTTTTTCAGGTGTTAGCGCTGGCTGCCCTGATTTCAACGAGTCTCTGGATAATGCGACCCTTCCTGGTCCCCCTCTTCTGGGCCTTAACTGTGGTGATCGCAACCTGGCCAATTCTGTTGCGAGCTCAAATGATTTTAGCAGGAAGACGGGCGCTCGCTGTTCTCCTAATGACCGGCGCGTTGCTATCGGTTTTTATCGTACCTTTTTACTTCGCAGTAACTACGGTATCTGAAAATATCGAGCGCATAGCCGATTTGACTAAATCGCTCTCGAGTGGGGCGCTCGCCGGGCCACCTTCGTGGCTCCAAGCGGTGCCGCTTATTGGCTTGAGAATGGCGCAACGCTGGAGAGAACTAGCAGCCGCAGGGCCCGCTGAGATCTCGAACTATCTAGCGCCGGGAGCCCGCGCGCTTGCGCTCTGGTTTCTTTCTTTGACAGGCAATCTAGGTTTGCTGTTCGTGCAATTCTTGCTCACCACCATAATTGCGGCGATCGTCTACGCGAACGGCGAATTGGCCGCACGCGCCGGGCTTCGTTTCGCGAAACGGTTAGCTGGAGCGGAGGGTGAAAAGATCGCCGTCTTGGCAGCTCAATCCGTCCGAAGTGTTGCGATGGGTGTTGTCGTAACGGCACTGGTGCAGACGTTGCTCGCAGGCATCGGCCTCTCCATTGTGGGTGTACCGTTCGCGGCATTTTTCACCGGGGCAATATTCATACTCGCCATTGCTCAGATTGGTCCGGCGATAATTTTAATCGGCGCAGTGATCTGGACTTACTCGGAAAAAGGGCCACTTTGGGGCACAAGCTTTCTCATTTGGTCGTTCTTCTGCTCGACATTCGATAACTTCCTTCGTCCGCTTCTGATTAAACGAGGTGCGGATCTCCCGCTACTCCTCGTATTCGCCGGGGTTATCGGAGGTCTCCTTTCGTTTGGTGTAATCGGCCTGTTTATCGGGCCGGTGGTGCTCGCGGTCGCGTACACATTGCTGGTCGATTGGGTGGCTGAGGGCAATTGAAACCTCGGCCAGTAGAGGCCCGGAATTGGGGGAACGGAGAATAAGCCAGGCGATGGAAAGCTGATCCGAGGCCGAACCTGGAAGAACCGCGAATCAATTAGAGTGGCGATTTTCGTTCAGCCCTTTTGCGCTCCTGTTGCGCAGCGCTTGATTCAAATGCTTCGACGGCTGAACGAATTGAAGGGTAGAAGTCCTTTGCGTCGCGTTCGAATAGGCCGAAGCCGACAAATTGCTCGCGCAAAGCGGTTCTCGCTCTTGCCACGACAAAACTGATCCCCCGAGCGTTGAGTTCAGAGCGAATCTCATTGAGCGCAAACGCCGCGGTCGTATCAATCATCGTTACGGCTTCAGCATCAAAAAGGAAGACTGATATCCTTTTCGGCTCGGAAGCTATTACTGACCGCACGCGTTCTTTGAAATATTCGGAGTTAAAAAACAGAACAGCCGCGTCGAATCGGTAGATCAGGAGACCAGGTATACTCCGGGCGTCCGGATGAGCCATCTTGTCACCAAATTCTTCGCTCCCCGGAATCCGCCCGAGAATCGCATCGTGAGGCCGCGACGCTTCGAGCAGTAGTACCGTTACGCTGAGCAAGATGGCGATGATGATGCCGGCTCCAACGCCGATGGTGATCACGCCCAACGTTGCTATATTCGCGATCCAAAACTCGCGGTGGCTTACCTGGTAGAGATGCCGCGTTGCCCTGAAGTCGAACAATGAGGCCCCGGCGGCGATCAGGATTGCGGCCAGACTGCTTTTGGGGACAATGGAGAGCGGACGTGTAAAGAATAATAGCACAAGCGTGATGAGGATAGCAGCATACATTCCCGTCATTCGTGTTTTGCCGCCCGACACGTCGCTAATCGCCGTGCGGGAATCCGCGCCGCTGACGGCAAATCCCTGCGAGACTCCTGAGGCCAGGTTGGCTGCCCCCAAAGCTACCAATTCACGGTTGGCATTCACCGAATAACCATTCCGGGCGGCGAAACTCTTGGCGGTCGCAATCTCGCTACAAAAGCTGACTATCAAAACCCCCAGAGCGTCAAGCGAAAGCGCCTGGATGTCGTCGAGTGACACCTCAGGCAACTTAGGTAGTGGAAAACCGGCCGGAATGGCGCCGACGGTGGCTACAGCACTTTTCTCGAGGTCGAACAGGCGCGCAATCATCAATCCGACGACGACGCCGATCAACGGACCCGGAATCCTGGGAGCAAGGCGAGCGCTAGTCAATATGAGGATGAGTGTGACGAGACCGACAACCAAGGTAGGAGTCTGAACCTCGCCAAGTCTCGTCAAGAAGTTTGCCACGCGCAGAAAGAGTCCCGTATTCCCAGCGACTGCGAAGCCGGAAAGAGTGCCAAGCTGCTTGGTAATGATCGTCAGCGCAATGCCATTCATGAATCCCGTCAGAATCGGTCGCGACAAAAAATCCGCGACTACTCCCAGCCGTAGAATTCCTGCAGCGATACACATCAAGCCCACGATCACCGAAAGTGCAATGGAGAGTCCGAGATAACGCGCTGGATCACCGGCAGCTAGAGGGGTCAAAGCCGCCGCCACAATCGTACAGGTTGCCGCGTCGGGTCCGACGATCAACTGGCGGGAGGACCCAAGACACGCATAGGCAACGAGCGGAAGAATACTGGAGTAGAGGCCGACGACCGGTGGAAAGTCTGCAAGTTCCGCATACGCCATCGCGGTAGGTACCGCGACGGCCGCAACTGAGAGCGCGGCCGCCAAGTCAGATCGTAAGGTCTTGAACGGGTACAAGTGGCCATCAGCACTTGCTCCCATCAACGCCTGAATCATAACAACAAGCTCCTTAGTTGCGTATTGAAAAGGTTTACTCTAATTACTACGAAGTGATGCCCAATTCCCGTTGAGGGGCGGTAAAAATGAGCTGGAGTCATCGATACGCGATAAAAAGCTACCTTTTGTCAACAGTTTGGATCGCTCCTGTCCTTGCACTCGTGCTGGAACAACTGACATTCCGGATCGCATATGCATATCAGATAGATCTCGGCTGGTTTCCAGGATTCGCGGGTGGCACCAGGGACGGAACAATCGCAGTTGCGGACGTCGTGAT
>JASHQJ010000094.1 GCA_030037595.1 Candidatus Binataceae bacterium | reverse complement strand
GCACTATTTGCCGGGAATAATTGACATCGATCAAAGAATCGGTAGCTCTCTTCCAATCTCCGGATGGGGAATCGGATCATTCGATGGTGACCTGCAGAAGCTCCTTGGTAAAGATTTTGGCATGGGAGCGTTCGTCAACGACGCCAATCTGCGCAAGTACGTGGACTCGTTTTCCGGCGATCGATTCGATTATGTATTTCAAATCGACTTGTCGATGGCTTCCCATGAAACCAAAGAGTTGGTTTTGGCCACAAGCATAGGAACCAACGATGCCGCTGTCGAGGCCGCAAATGCGAACCTTCTTTCCCACGGGACGGAAATCATCCACGCGAAAGACACTGAGTGGCAGGCGTACTTCGCAAACGAGGTACCCGAGTTTCATTCTCCAGATGAGAAGCTGAACCGGCTCTGGTATTACATCTGGTATGTGCTTCGCGCGAACGCGGTCCGTCACGGTGACGCCGTGAGCGCGGATTTCACTGTCCCGACGAAGTATGGTTACTGGGGCTGCTACATTTGGGATTCTGCCTTCCACGCACTCGGTCAAATGCACTTGCAAGATCCTAAAGTGGCCGAAAATGCGCTGCGAGCAATTCTCTCGGTGCAGTATCCCAACGGATTTGTGCCCACGAACTCAGGTGCCGACGACGTCGAGGTGAATACGCCCACCGACGGCACCTACGATTTGAATCCACGGGATTTCTATCGTTACACCGAAACAAGCGATCCATATATCGGCGAGTTGGAGTATCGCTCCCCGCAGCCGCACCAATGGGGCGTATCGCAGAAAACCGGAACGATTGACGTACAGGAAAAGACGATGCTGCCAATACTTGGGGTTGCGGCCTGGCAGGTATACCTGACCACCGGTGATCGGAACTTTCTTGCGGAGATATATGGGCGACTTTCGCGCTATGACGACTGGCTCTGGCGCCGCAGAAATACCGGGGATGGGCTGTTGCTTTGGTACAACCCGGAGGAAAGCGGCTGGGACAATGCGGCGCGCCTCTTTCCGCTGCCGGTGAAAACGGTGGACGGCAGCGCCGTCGTCTATCTGCTGCGAAAGATGCTCGCCCAATCGGCTCAGGAACTCGGGCTTCCGGACGACGCGGCGAAATACGAGCAGCGGGCTGACCTGACCGCGCGGAGCATCAACGAGAAGATGTGGGATGAGAGCAGCGGATTCTACTACGATTTGAGTACCGATGGACAGAGACGGACGGAGAAGTCTCCTGCCGGCTTTACTCCGTTGATGGCCGGGATTGTTTCAGAGGAGAGGGCGGCGCGCTTGGCTGAGCACCTGCGCAACCCGAAGGAATTTGCTACCTATGGGCCAGTGCCCACGGTCAGCCAGGACAATCCGGAATACAACCCGCGTATCTGGGGCTGGAACGGTCCCGCATGGATTCCGAGCAATTGGCTCGTCATGGAGAGCTTCGCCCGGGCCGGGATGACGGATGATTCCAACCGGATCATGCAGGCGATGGAAGACATGATGTCGAAGCCAGACGGATGGCCGGGTGCGTACGAGCAATACAATTCGCAGACCGGCATGCCGTTCGGCGTCGCCGATTACTCGTGGAGCGGAGCGGTCAATGATTACCTAACGCGCTGGGTGACGGGCGTACAGCCCGATGCATCGAAACAATCGTTGGTCATAGCCCCTCACTTGTTTCCCGGATGGAACTCGTTCGAGGTGGAGCGGCTCCATATTGGCCATAACCAGTTCGGCTACCGATATGAGCAGTCCGGCGGAATGACGCACATTCACCTTGAGGACAGCGGTCCGGACATCTTTCAAACAGAACTTGTGCTGCCTGAGAAGCAGGCGCCGCACCAAGTGCTGCTGAATGGGATAGCAATGGCATCTGGTGCGTATCGCTTCGAAAGTGGCTTGCTGCACATTGCAGTACCGGGGCACGGAAACCGGACCGTGGAGGTGCTGCAGTGAGAGTTCAATCACTTGAGCGCCGGAGGTTGGGTACCGTGCTGGCGGCGATAGGTATCACCGCACTGGGTGCATGGTTGCAAGCACAGACTGCCGGACCGGCACCGCTCGTTGCGACCACATTTGGCGATGCCAATCCCAGCCAACCGTACTTTGCGATCCGACAGCCGAACATTCCTTGGGTGCCCCGCGATCACTTTGCGAGGGCCTATCTCGGCGATGGATTGCTGGGCATACGGCCCAATCCCAATCCGCTTTCGCAATCGGAAACAGTGGCGGCCGGATACGTGTTTTCGAGTCCGACAGGCGGATTTGAGATGGCTGCTCCCGCTCCATATCCGCTGGGGGCGGATATTCGTATGGGCGGGGCAAGTCTGCTGAGCGATACAGCAGGCGTGAAGATCGAACGGCAAACCCTCGATATGGAGCATGCGGAGTTGGTGACCGAGATGACCTTCGGGTCCAACGGTGGTTTGCATCTCGGGCTGCGGGTGACGCAGTTTGTTGTGCGCACGGTTCCGTCGCTGGTGTGCGAGGAGATCGAGATTACGCCCTCGCAGGACGGAACGGTCGAGATCGTTCCTCAGATCCAACGTGAAGGGACACCGGGTACGGTCTACCGCGAAGAGGTACCGGGCGGGAAGAAGGAAGCGTCTCTGGTGCTGGGCATGGAAAGCGACCGTCACAGCCGCTTAGGCGAGGCAGTCGTGGTCGTTCCGTCGGACAATCTGTCGCGGGAAGCTGGTGGTGTGTTTCAGCTCACTTTGCGGCAAGGGAGCACTACTACTTTCCGCACCATTGCGGCGATTGTGACCAGCGCATACGATCCACAACCTGACCTTGAAGCCATTCGTGTTGCCAGCTGGGGCGCGATGCTGGGATGGGACGAGTTGCGTGCGCAGAATCGGGCGGCCTGGAAGGAACTGTGGAGAGGCCGTATCGTTGTGGACGGAGACCCGCCTGCGCAGCGCGCTCTCGATGCTGCCTTTTTCTATTTACACTCCAGCGCGCACAAGGACCTCCTGACCGGTGTACCTCCATTTGGAATGAGCCAGTGGTCAGATTACGCGGGGCATATCTTTTGGGACATGGATAGTTGGGATCTGCCGGCTGTAGTGGCGACTGATCCCGGAGCAGCGCGGGCCATGGTTCTGTATCGGGCGCAGGGTCTGCCGGCAGCGGAACGCAAAGCGGCAAGCTTCGGCATGGAGGGCGCCACGTATCCGTGGGAGGCGGGCGTAGATGGCTCGGACCAAACACCCTCTGAGGCGGAGACGGGCTGGGCGGAGCAGCATATCGTGCCCGACGTAGCGGTGGGAGCTTGGGAATACTACGAGGCAACAGGAGATAAGCAGACGCTGCGGCAGGCGGTGTGGCCGATACTGCGGGAGGTGGCGGAGTGGGTAAGCCAGCGCGGCACATTTACGGCACGTGGCTATGAGATTCGCCATATTATGGGCCACAACGAATGGGTCGCAGACATATCCAATGACTCTATGGTGAACCTGATGTGCCGCATGGCACTCAGAGATGCCATTGCGGCCGCAGGGGCGCTGGGCGAGACACCTCCCGTGGAATGGAGCAAGATCGAGAAGGCAATTTACGTCCCCGAGGATCCAGTGCACAAGGTGATCGAACCATTTAGCCCGGATGGGCCGCTGCTTTATTTCAATGAGCCGAAGAACCGTTTTGAAGAGGTGGACCTGCGCGAACATCCGGAGGCGTATACGCTGAACAATACACAGGTGCTGGTGTTTCACGATCCACCCATCGCGCCTGCACTCTATCGCAATACCTGGGTATATGAAGAATTGCTGCGGGCCAAACGGGAGCCCTCGCCCAGTGTACCGGGGAGCCTGCGGTCGCCCGGCTTTTCTATCCCGCCGCTTGCCGCATGTGCAGCAATGTTTGGCGAGAGAAAGGAAGCTGCGGACCTATTTCGCCTCGCCGCCACTGAATATGTCACGGGCCCCTTCGACATCCCGAGAGAATACCGACCCTATACCGACGGAGCCTACATCACGAATAATGCTTCGTTGTTACTTGCGGCCATGTACGGCTTCACTGGGATGCGCATTGCCGAGGGTGACTGGCGGAAGTATCCCGTGAGCTTGCCTCTTGGATGGAAGCGCATCGAGATTGAACGGATATGGATCAAGGGAAAACCATGGCACGTAATTGCGGAGCAGGGCAAGCCGCTGATCTTGGTGCCGGTCGTTGACGCGCAGCGAGAGCCCGGAATCCGGTCGGGGGAGCCTTCAAATGCAGAGTTGCGGTAGAAAAGGGGCGTTTGTTACTGGGGCTCACTGAGGTCGGGGAGTTGCTGCGGATGTTTCGGGTGCAGTTTTTGCAACCGAGTCGCCCGGCATCAGTAAAGTCGCCCTTCTCGAAATTCCCAAAAAGTCATGACCTGAAGTTAGGAGAGAGATGCAAATGTGGTGCAGGAATGCGCTCGTCGGCGCCGTAAGTGCGGCGATGTTTTGGGTGCCGCTGCGGAGCTGGGCGGCCGTACCGTGCAGCGGAGAGCACCTGACAAATACAACATTTTGCGTGCAGTTTGATGATGTCAGCGCGGGCGTGATGCGGCTGGAGGCGCCGGGCGACCCATACGGAACGAACTACGTAATTGGCCGCTCGGACTATCCGGAATTCGCCGTAGAGGATTCGCGATGGTTTGGGGACGTGGTGTTCCGGTTTCGAAGCGGTGCGGAGGCCTGGCAGCATGCGAGCACCGCGGGTTCCAGGAAGGCGAGGACGGTAGATCAGTCTCAGATCCCAGGCGCGCCGCGCATCGTATTCCATTACCGCAATGATCCGGAGAGCGCTGACGGGATCCGCGGCTTCGATTTCGATGAGACATATGAATTGCGCGACGGCGTGTTGCTTTGGTCGCTCACGCTGCGTAACCAGACGAACGAGCCGCTGGAAATTGGAGATATCGGGCTGCCGCTCCTGTTCAACACCATTTACGCACGCGATCCCAAAGTCACCTATCAGAAGCGAGTGATCCGACATAGCTATGTAGCAGGGGACAACTCGTTCATCTTCTGGACGAGAGCGAATGGAGAGGGACCCTATCTGCTGATGCTACCCCGCGAGGGAACGCACCTTGAGTTCTTCGAGCCGACAGCTCCGGGCGATCATGCGGATTCGACGGACTCCGTGTTCTGGCCTCAGAATGCCTGGGAAGGCCTGTATACGGCGTACATCCATGCGGTAGCCGAAGCTCGCGCTTTTGAAACCCAGGGGACCTGGCGCCAGCCGCTTACCTCGAAGGTACTCGCGCCGCACGGTCAGCGTGGATCGTCTGTTACCTACGCTTTCGAGTTCCGCTGGGCAACCGATTACCAGGCTGTCCGGGACCTGCTCTACAGTAATGGCCTGATCGATGTGACGGTGGCACCAGGCATGGTGATCCCCTCAGATCTCTCGGCGTTGTTGGCACTGCATGCGCGCGAGCCGATTCACGCGGTTACGGCCGAGTATCCTTCAGAGACCGAGGTGACGGAGGTGCCATCTCGGCAGAAAGACACGCACGTTTACCGCATCCTTTTCCACCGCCTCGGAGAGAACGAAATAGCTGTCAACTTTGGCAATCACCGCGAAACGCTGCTGGAGTATGACTCGATCGAGCCGCTTGAAACTGTGATCCGAAAGCGGTCGGAGTTTCTGGTGGAGCATCAGCAAGTGCACGATCCGGCGAAATGGTACGACGGCGAATTCTCTTTGTGGGATATGCGCAGCCGCGTGTTACGGACACCAGACAACGACGGAGGCTTGGTGCCGTACATGGTCGGGGGATCAGACGATCCAGATCTGTGCAAGGCGCCTTATATCGCAGCCGTGAACGAAGTCTATCCGGATGACCGGCAGATTGGAGCGGTGGAGTACTACCTGCAGCATTTTGTCTGGGGAAAACTCCAACGAACTGGCGATGAGGATCCGTTCCCATACGGCATCTACGGATCTCCAAGCTGGCACGTCAACCGCTTCAGCGAGATCGGATACGGCTCTGGAGGCAATGGCCGCGAGCATATGTGGAGAACGTTCGACTACACCCATATGGTACAGCTCTATTACGAGATGTACCGGATTGCCAAGCTCTATCCTCAGCGTGTGCATTATCTCGACGCGGCCGGATATTTGGAGCGGGCGTACCAAACGGCGCTGGCGTATTTCCGCGTGCCTTACCAAATCCGGATGGGGGCGCCCTGGGCTTTCCGCGGATGGACAGACTGGGCGTATACCCAGGGAGCCTTTCATGAAGTGTTCATCCTCGATGTAATCGACGCACTTGAGACGGAGCGCCGCGTGGCGGAGGCGAACGAACTACGCGAAGAATGGAACAGAAAGGTGATGTATTTCCTGTACGATGCGCCGTATCCGTACGGAAGCGAAATGTGGTTTGACACGACATCCTTTGAATCGACGCAGGCGATCGCACAGTATGCAGCCGTGCACGGAATCGAGCCCGATACCGGTTTGTGGCGTGACAAGAATAACGGGGAGCTCTATGCGCATCCGCACGTGGCTGAGGCGGACATCATGAACTTCATGGATCGGGAAATCCAGGGAAACATGGCCGCGCGCGGAACACTGGAGACGAACTATTACCAACTCGGCAGCGACATCCGGCAGGCCGGAAGCTCGAATTATCTTCTGAGTTACATGACTCAGATGGGAGGCTGGGCCATTCTTGATTATGGGGTGCGATTTGCCCACGGATCGGAGCGCGATGACGCGCTCCGCCTTGGGTATGCGTCGTACCTGGCTGGCTGGGCGCTGGTGAATTCGGGTACGCCGGAGAGCGGCTACGGCTATTGGTTCGATGGCGCTGATAATGACGGGGCGGCAGGCTGGGGATTCAATCCTGCCAAGTATGGCAGTACCTGGATACCGGGTGACCGCCTCCAGGCCCGGGGACTATGGCCGTATGATGGCGAGATTGACAGCGGGTTTTCAGGTGCGCTGCGTTCCGCGGCGACGATCGTTGTGGATGATCCGATTTTTGGTCTGATCGCCTACGGGGGCAACGTGCAGAAGCGGGGGAACGTTCAGGAGGTGGAATTACGGGACGGGCTTGAACAGCGGCTGGACCTTCTGCAATTAGCGCGGCCCATTTCTATTCAGCTTGACAGCGGCGGATTTCTCGGGCCGCAGCAAATTGAACGGATCGGCGGGAGCATTCGACTACGGCTGCGAATCGAATCGCGCGACGAGGGCAGCCCCGCGACGACAGTGCGTTTCAGTGGCTTGCCGGCAGGCGAATTTGTAATCACGCTTGGAGATGGAGAACAATTCAAAGTGACGGCCGATAGGGATGGGCGCTGCAGCAAAGAGATCCCGTTTTCGCATGCGCAACAATCTCTCAAGATCAACATCAGGGGGCCGGTATAGCCGCGCTCAACTTCTAGCCGCAGTTCAAGCTTCAGTTCGCACAAGCTGTTGCTCGAGGATTCTGCCCGAC
>JASHQJ010000093.1 GCA_030037595.1 Candidatus Binataceae bacterium | reverse complement strand
TCTCCAAGCTCACCGCCGAAGAACGCGAGATGGCGGACCGCAACCAGGTCAACGGTAAGACAATCAACATCTTCCGCGTCCTGATGAATCATCCGAGGCTCACGCGCGCGTGGACGCGCTTCGCCGGCTATATCCTGTCGGATCGGCAAACGCTCAAGCCGCGCGAGCGCGAGATGATCATCCTGCGCATCGGATGGCTGAATCAGTCGCCCTACGAATTCGAGCAGCACGTCAGAATCGCGAAGCAGTCGGGGCTAAGCGCCGACGAGATCGATCGCATCACGAAGGGTTCGAAGGCCGGATGGAACAAGATAGATGCGGCGCTTATCCAGGCGGCCGACGACCTGTTCGAAAATTCCATCATCTCGGATGAAACTTGGAAGACGCTGTCGGAGCGCTTCGCCACGCAGGAGATGATGGATATCGTGTTCACGATCGGCCAGTACAACCTGGTGTCGTGGGCGCTCAACAGTTGCGGCGTCCCGCTCGACGACTATCTGCCCGGCGCGAAGAAGTAGCGCGCGCTAGAGGCTCCAAAGCGGGCGAGGACGTTCGCCGCCACTACAGAAGGGGGCTTAGCCAACTCCTTATTTCTCTCTGGCGTTGCGGCGGCGCACTTCCCCACCCGATGGTAGGGCACAAAATTCTGCAAAAATTCTCGAGTGGCGGCGGGCGTCTCGCCCGCTCTTTTCCTTGAATTTCAGAGCTTCTGCGCGATTGCCCATCCGATCTGCGCGCCACGCGCCGCGCGCTCGCCATGTTGGGCGGCGTCAGGAGCGCTCGCGGTGCCAATCTTCGCGCGCATCGCGATTCCCTGTGCGATTGCGGCAGAGCGGAAGAAGGCGAACGCGACGAAGAAGAGAAAGTCCTTGACCTTCGCGCGTCCCGCGTAGCGGCAGTACGCGGCGAGATATTCGTCCTCTTGCGGGATTCCGAGCGCCTTCAAATCCTGGCCCGCGAAGCTGAAGCCGTCGGCCTGATCAGGAGGATAGTGATAGCCGAGGCAGTTCCACGCGAGGTCGGCGAGCGGATGCCCGAGCGTTGAGAGTTCCCAATCGAGCACCGCGATGACCCGCGGCTCCTTCGGATGCAGGATCAGGTTGCCGAGGCGGAAGTCGCCATGCGCTATCGTGGTCTCGTCGTCCTTCGGAATGCGCGCTTCCATCCAGGCGATGAGCCGATCCATGTCGGGAATCGGATCCATCTCGGATGCTCGGTATTGCTTGGTCCAGCGCGCGACCTGCCGCGCGATGTAGCCCTCTGGGCGGCCGTAGTTGCCGAGGCCGACGGCGCGGAAGTCAACCTTGTGCAGCCGCGCCATCGTGTGAACCATCGAATCGTAGACCGCCGCGCGCTCGTCGCGCGTGAAATTCGGCAGGAGCGGCTCAATCATGATGCGCCCCTCGACGAAATCCATCACGAAGAACGCGGTACCGATAACACTGGTGTCCTCACATAAGAGGTAAGTGCGTGGCACGGGCACGTCAGTCGGCGCGAGCGCGGTTATGATTCGGTATTCGCGTTCGACCTGATGCGCGGACTGCAAAATCTCGCCGCTCGGCTTCTTGCGCATCACGAAGCGGCCGGCAGGAGATTCGAGCAGGAACGTCGGATTTGATTGTCCGGTCAGAAACTGCGAAACGGCGAGCGGACCGCGGAAGCCCTTCATATGCTCGAACAGGTAGCGCTCGAGGCTTCGCTCGTCGAAGCGGTGATTGTCGCGGACCGGCGTGGTCAATCCTTCGATAGGCATAGTCGCGCTCCAGTCGATTCCTGAAGCTAGATGAATGCGCGCGGAAAGCAAGGCTGCGAATCGGCCGCGCGCGGACTTGCAGACGGCGTTGGCAGGATCGATTATACGGCCATCAACTAACCGAGCGGTATGTTGCCGCGTCCTGAGGCGCGCGAGGTTGCGATGGCTCTGAAAGATTCGGTCCGACAGGAAACGATCAAGGTCGGCAGCGACGATCTGATCGTGATGAAGGGCGGCTCGGGCAAGCCGCTATTGGTGCTGCACGAGGAGCTCGGCTGGCCGGGCTGGATGAAGTGGAACGAGGCCCTCAGCGAGACGCGCACGATCGTCACGCCCCTCTTCCCGGGCTTCGGCAAGACGCCGCGCGCGGAGTGGCTTTTGAACGTGCGCGACCTCGGATGCTTTCTCGCGCGGTTTCTCCGCGAGAACAATCTCGCTTCGATAGATGTGATCGGATTTTCGCTCGGCGGATGGATCGCAGCCGAGATGGCAGCGAACGACCCGGCGATCTTTTCGAAAATCGTGCTCGTTGCGCCGGCTGGAATTCGCCCGCCCGAAGCGGAGATCTTCGACATGTTCACTGTGCCCGCGCTCATCTATCTTCGCGATTCGGTGCGCGACTCCGCGAGTGTGCCGGAGTTCTCGAAGCTCTACGACGGCGGGCTCTCGCCCGAGCAATACGGGGCCTTCGAGGATGCGCGCGCGGAGACGGCACGGCTCGCATGGCAGCCATACATGTTCAATCCGAGCCTGCCGCACCTGCTTGAAGGCACAGTGAAGGCGCCGACGCTAATCGTGTGGGGCAAGGACGATCACGTCGTGCCGATCACGGCGGCGGGCGTTTATCAACGTGCGATTAAAGGCTCGCGGCTCGTCACGTTCGATACGTGCGGTCATCGGCCCGAGGTCGAAGAGTCGGAGCAGTTCATCAAGGAAGTGCGCAACTTTCTCGCTTAAACAGCGGAGGTATCGGTCATGCACATAATGTGGTTTACCGAGCGGCAGTATCACTACGATCCGGAAGTTGAGCCCGACCGAAGCCTACAGCTGGAGCGGCAGATCCTACGCAATCGGAGCTTCTTTGGACTGCCCAACCAGAATTTCGATCCGCAGACAGGCTCGATGCTGCTGAATCAGTACC
>JASHQJ010000092.1 GCA_030037595.1 Candidatus Binataceae bacterium | reverse complement strand
AGTTCCTCAAGGAGCTCTCCCTGTTGCGCGTTGCCGACCGCGAGCAGGTGAGAATCGTTGCCCGGTTCGGTTCGACCACGCGGGTCAATACCCGGCTGCTCAAGCTCACTCGGGCGGGATTACTCAGAAGGTTCTTTCTCGGGTCGGGTGGCGGGCGGAAGGCTCTCTACGCACTTTCCGAAAAGGGAGCACGCCTGGTCGATGCTCGCGCTCACGGACTGCGCCGGCCGCAAGGCGCAATGCTCGTCGCCGACCTCTTCGTCGAACACCAGCTTGCGGTGAACTCGATCTACTGCACCGTGAAGTTCGGCAAGGAGCAGGGGGAGGAAATTGGCTTCCACCGCTGGATCGCCTTTCATGAACCAGTCGCACCCGAGCTCGCCTTGATCCCTGATGGATACGTCGAGTTCGTAACGCCCGCCGGGACCATAGCCGCATTCCTCGAAATGGACTTGGGGACTGAAGGCCTCGCGATCTGGAAAGAAAAGGCGCGGAAATACCTCGACCTTGCGCTCTCCGGCGCCTTCGAGCGCACCTTCGGCCAGGATCGCTTCCGCGTTCTCGTGGTAGCCCATTCTGAGCGCCGCCTGGACTCGATCCGGAAAACCGTTGCCGGGGTTACAGAGAAAATCTTCCGGTTTGCGACCCTGGACAACGCCCGCGACCGGTTCTTCGCTCCCGTCTGGCTTCGGCCAGCCGGCAATCAACTTGAACCGCTTTTCGAGCTTAAGCCATGACCTATTGCTACAACTGCGGCCACATTACCCCCGGCGAGCCGGCCTTCTGCAATCACTGCGGTCGGAGCTATGACGTGAAGCTGTGCCCGCGTCTCCATCCCAACCCGCGCTCTGCCGAGGTTTGCTCGAAATGTGGGAGCAGGGAACTCTCAACTCCACAACCAAAGGTGCCCGCCATGTGGAAGCTCCTCGCCATTCTCATCCGGCTCGGATTGGGGCTGCTGCTCCTCTACCTCAGCCTCGGCTTCTTGATCGCACTTCTCAAGACCACCGAGTTCCAGAGGGCCTTTGTTTGTATCGGCCTTGCTCTGTTCGGTCTCTGGCTTATCTGGTCGAAGCTCCCGGACTGGCTGCAGGACATGATCCGCAGCGCCGCGAGGCGCAGGGGGAGGAACGATGACAACTAGCGCGAAGAGAGGCATGTCAGGTTTGGCCCTGGACGCGAAATCCTTGCCATTCCAGGCGATCTCGGCCTCCGGCCTAGGGCAGAACTACCCGCTGCATTACCCGCAGTCCCAGGGCGTAAACGGCCTGTCCTTCGCAGAGGGAAACGGTAGCCCGCTAGGCATTCCGCTCTCGATCCGGGAGGTCGCCCGAATGATCGGCTGCTCAGCCTGGACCGTGCGTCAGAAACATCTCCCATCCGGGTTGCCGTACTTTCGCTCCGGCCCCAATGGCAAGCTCGTGTTCTTCCGCGAGCAGGTGGTCGCCTGGGTTCTTGAACAACAAAGGAAAGGAGGACGATTGTGAGTCTCTACAAGCGAGGCAAGGTGTACTGGTCGGCGATCTGGGTCGCGGGCGTGCGCCAGATGCGCTCGCTTGAGACCTCAAACCGCCGCAGGGCAGAAATCCTCGAGCAACGCTGGCGCGATGAGCTGCATACCCAACGCTTCCAGCTCCCGAACCTCAAACCCGATATGCCGTTTGGCGAGCTTTACGCACGATTTCTTGCCGAAGGCGACGTCAAGGCCTATCACAAGGATCGGGCCAAACTCCTGCTCCCGTTCTTTGCCGAGATGCCCATCGGGCAGATCACCAAGAACGACATCGGCCGGTACCGCAAGCAGCGTCACTCGGATCACCTCAAAAAACAGGACACGGATGATCCCAAACCGCTCTCTGACACCACCGTCAACCGGGACGTCGAGGTCATTCGCCATCTGCTCTTCTGGGCAGCTGACGAGGGCTTCATCCCCGCAAACCCCATCGCCCGTATCCGGACCGTGCGGGAGCGCGGGAAGCGCCGACCGGTGCTCTCTGTCGCGGACGAATTAAAGCTCCTCGCGGCCTGCTCAGAACACTTGCGTCCCATCGTCACGGCGGCCCTGGACACTGGGATGCGGCGGGGCGAGCTTCTGAACCAGGATTGGCGGGATGCCGATTTCGACCGCAAGGTCCTGTCGGTTACTCACTCGAAGACCGCCGAAGGCGAGCACCGGCTCGTTCCGCTAACCAGCCGACTCCTCACGATTCTCGAAGAAATGCGCGAGGCTTCCGGGATCGTCTTCACCTTCGAAGGCCGGCCCCTCCGCCGGATCAAGACCGGTTGGGCAGGCGCCCTTCGCAGGGCAGGCATTGCGCGTCTGCGCTTTCACGACCTCCGCCACACGTTCAACTCCCGACTTGCCGATCTCGGCGTCATCGCCGATGTTCGCAAAGAGCTTATGGGCCACAGCCGGGGCGGGGACGTGCATTCGCTTTACACACATATTGAATTGCCGACGCTGCGCGAGGCCATTAACCGGCTCGATGCGTGGCACACCGAAAAGGTGCGGGCGTTTCAATCTACCGGGGAAGCCGCCGCGGCTTCCCAAGACAACAACGCTAAACGTGAGACGGAGAGTCAAGCAAATGATTCAGTCCAACCCTCAAACCCCGCCG
>JASHQJ010000091.1 GCA_030037595.1 Candidatus Binataceae bacterium | reverse complement strand
GCGGCTCCGAGCTGTGGCGCCAGAAAGACGAACTTCTAGACAACGTGCCCGGAGTTGGACCAGTGCTGCGCGCCGCGCTGCTGGCTTGGCTGCCGGAGCTGGGCACGCTCAATCGTGAGGCGGCCGCCGCCCTGGTCGGGGTAGCGCCGTTCAACCGTGACAGCGGCCGGATGCATGGCCGGCGCGCGGTAAGCGGCGGGCCCGCACCGCTGCGACGCGTGCTCTACTGTGCTACTTCCGCGGCGATCATCTGGAACCCACGGCTGCGCGCCTACTATGAACACCTGATCGGCAACGGCAAGCTCCACAAGCTTGCTTTGGTGGCGACCATGCGCCGCTTGTTGCCGATCCTGAATGCCATCATCAAGACTTGCACGCCGTGGAGGTCGCCATGCGCGGCGTAAACCTCGACGCTCGCGTGGTTGCCCACAAGTCCACAGGCGGGACGCTTCAATCGGTCCCAGAGCCTGTGGACCCTGTGGGCAACCCTCAAGAGAAACTCGAAGGAGTTGATTTTTATGACAGTCGCTCCCCGCTCGAATACGGCCTCAATGAGCCATGGTGGTAGGTTCGACCACCAATAACGATGCGAGGAGGCTCCGAAGATGCAAGTTACTACGCTCTGAATCGACCTGGCAAAGAACCTGTTTCGGGTACACGGCTGTGATGCAAACGGGAGGTGGCAGTGAGCAAATCGCTGACCCGTCGACAGCTGCAGGTATTTGTCGCCACGCTACCGCCGTGCCTGGTCGGGATGGAGGCATGCGCTACGGCGCACTAGTGGGCGTGTGAGATTCAAAACCAACACGGCCACACACTGAGCAGCAAGTGCGTCGGTACAACCAGCGCATCTCGTGCAGCTGCTCCACCGTGATGAGCGCTGCCAGCGCCTGGCTGCACTGCCAGGCGTAGGTCCGTTGACCGCCACGGCCGTGGTTGCGGCGGTTGGCAACGCCCGTGACTTTAAAAGCAGGCGAGAGCTGGCCGCGTACCTGGGCTTGGTGCCACGCCACCGCGCCAGCGGCGGCCGCACCGTGATGCTCGGCATCAGCAAACGGGGTGACAGCTATCTGCAGACCCTCCTAGTGCACGGCGCACGGGCCGCGATGCGTAACCTCGAACGTCGGCGAGACCCTCGCAGCGTGTGGGCCGATCGTCTCAAAATGCGGCGTGGGACCAATATCGCGACGGTGGCGCTGGCCAACAAGAACGCGCGAGTGATATGGGTATTGTTGACCAGGGGTGACAAGTATTGCGCCGCGCTCCACCCAGCGCCGATCCCGCGCCGCGCCTGACGGCGCGGAGGAAAATCAGAAACAGGAAACTAGCCCACCAGGGTTGTGAGGCTGTGAGCGAAACGGTGATGGCGAACCGGTCGGACCGGCACACTTTCTCAAACCTTACTGTGCCCAAGGCCTGCGCGGCCCCAAAATTGATAAGGCGAAGGTGCGCGGATTTCCATCAGGCCCCGGGGCAATCTTTTAATAACTAACGCCCAACTTCTAAGAGGCCGGCTGCGACGTACACGCTACACGTGACTTAAACCGCTCTGCGCGGTCTGTTCCAGAGGGAGGCTATCGTGGACGCGTGCGCGATCTACGTTGACATCTTCGCGAAGTGCCGAGCGCGGTTGCCCGCGACCTCAACCCTTCAAGTGCACCGCTAGCGAATGTGAATACAGCCAGCAGAAAAGCAGTGCCAACGCGCAGGCGTATCCAACGTTATTCCGTTTTCCTAATCCTTCGCGTGAGCATTCGACGACAGAAGCAGACGGTTGAAAGAACTCATTCTCTCCAGTTATCACCCATATATTTTTTAGATTTTTGCCCACGTTGGATGCGCCACCGCGATCTAAAACTCTACAATTGCGAATGAGGTTTGAAACAAGCCAATCGAATCATCTCAAACAGGGATCATCGTCTCGAACGCGTTCTGCTAATCTAAGTCGTGGATTTTGAGGGGTTCTCTTCTTCCGTTCTCCAGGTTCGGTAGATAGCCCCCCAACCTCAGCCTTGCGTCATCACAATCAGACGCCGTACAAAGGCCAGCGAAAGTGTTGATGCCAGAACTAGACATTTGATGTTGCGCTTGCCATCAATCCACGGAGACAGGGTTTTCGCTTGATGGAGCAAGATACGGCCATTTCGCCTCTCGGCAAGCCCCAATTCGCGATTTTTTTGAGAACATCCTCGAGTTTTATGCTCATCGACAGAGCCAACGATTTGGATTCTACCACAGCCCACGCATAGAATTTGTCCGTCTCGACCCGTTCGCTTTAGGAAACGCTCCAGGCTTCTGAGCATATCTGCGCAGCGTGAGCTTCTTGACCCTCTAAATTGAGATCAACTGAGCGGCTATCAATTCTGCTATCCTGAACGTAAGGCTGTGCACGACTTTGAGGTTTCTCATTTACGATAATTCCGCACGAGTGCCTTCGCTGAACTTGAGATCAGGCATCGCAGGTTCGACCCTCACGGACTGTCGGGCTCTGTGAGGAGGATCGCTCTTCGCTAGTTGCGCTCCGGCAGAGTATTGACTGTTGCGAACATCTTTTGTATTTGAAAGTGCTTACTACTCCGCGACAGGAGGATGAGAAAGATCTCCGAACGCAGGACCAGTTTACAGCTGAAACTGTCGATCTTCTGACCTAGGCAGCCAGCCCTTGCCAAGTTTGTCGTTCAAGCGAGTCTGCGCCGAGTTGAGGCGCTCCCCGATCGGCGTATTTCTTTCGACTTCAAAAGAAACGCGCTAGTGAAATTGAGCTCGCCACTCGGTAGCAGAGTTTACTGGTCGAAAGCGGAACTGTGTCGGAACTGCGAAAGCTGCGTCGCGGACCTAGTCATACCTGGTGACATCACATTCGATTCGTGTGTTTTCGGATCGAATTGCCGTCACCCACGCGCTCTCTTAGGTGCCCCGTGCCTTGATATGAGCTCTCTTCAGACTCCTTCTCCTCGATCGTGTACTGCGTTACTTGAGAACTAGTGAAATGGCCGTCCAAGACACTAATAGAGTCATAGTTGTTCTGGGAATGCATCGAAGCGGAACGAGTTTGGTCGCCCGAGCGCTGAACCTTCTAGGTGTCGAATTGGGAGAAGATTTGCTGCCGCCAGGCCCTGACAATCCGACCGGTTACTGGGAATCCCAGACTATCATGGACATCAATGAAGCCCTCCTGGCGGCTCTCGGAATGACTTGGGATTCGGTGCTTCCGATCGATCCGAGTGAGTGGGACCGTCCACGAATCAAAGAGTTGCAATTAGACGCCCTCGAAAAGCTGCGCATGAGGTTCGCCGGGAAAAGGCTTTGGGGATTCAAAGATCCTCGCACTGCACGTCTCTTACCGTTTTGGCAAACCATTTTTCGGCATCTCGATCTGGACGAAAGTTACGTGTTGACCATTCGCAATCCGTTGAGCGTAGCGAAGTCTCTCGCTTCGCCGAACCGCGTAGACCTATATCCGCCCGCCTACAGGAAAACTGGTTTCACCCCCGAGAAGGCCTATGTACTGTGGCTCGAGCATATGCTGTCTGCGTTTGTCTACACTGAAGGTAAGAGCCGCGTAGTGATAGACTATGATCATCTGCTGGCCTATCCTTCAACCCAGCTAAAGAGGATAGTCGAGCGGCTTTCGTTACCTTCGAACGATCAAATCGACAGCGCGATTGCCGAGTTCGAGAGCCGCTTTTTGGACTTGAATCTCCGCCACGGCAAATTCGAATCGCAAGATCTTCAGCTCGATTCGAATGCTCAGGGAATGGTCGCGAGCGTGTATGAATTCTTTCGAAGCCTCGCTCTTGACGAAACACCCGGCAAAAATTCGCAGACCGCCGACTCCGTTGGGTCCTGGCTGGAAAGCTCAGCGCTGCTCCTCTCTCTGGCAGGCCACCTCGATCGCGACCTCGCGGCCGTCTGCGCGAGCCTTTGGAAGACACAGCAGGAATGTGAAGAACTGTCCAGCCGAGTTCAGACATTTAGCGAGTGCCGTGAAAATCTCCAACACCAGCTCGACGAAGCGCTCAAAGAACGTGCGGAACTCGAAAGGAAACTCGATTTTGCAAATGCGCAGCTTAACGATCGCGAAACATTGTTTCGCGAGGAATCTACAAGCCTCAACCAGCAACTCAACCTTGCAAACGAACAACTCCATCGTGCAAATGAGCAAGTCAATCTTGCAGATCAGCAGCTCCATGAAATCTTCGCCAGTCCAGGCTGGAAGGTCATCCAGCGCTATCGCAGCTGGGTGGAAAGTCAGCGGCGCGCCCATCCACGATTATTTAATCGCTACGAGAGGATTGCGCTATGGTTGTTGCGTCGGACAGGTGGTCAACCGGAGCAAGCCAGTTCATCAGCTGAAGCGAATGCAAGAGGCCAAGTCACGAGCGTGGTGCGCGAAGGTAGGTCCAACGTAGCTCCAGAATCTAACTCCAAATCGCTTCTGATCCTCTCCGCAGGCCCCGACGTTTGCTACAGATACCGTGCTGAGCATCAGGCGGAAGAGCTTGTTTTGCTCGGGCTGACTGTCGACGCAGCACTATGCGATACCGTGGACTACGATCGCATCTTGCCACTGTATAGTGCTTTCATTTTTCATCGGGTTCCGCACACGGCAAAAATCGAAACCTTTATCGCCCGTGCGAAGGCGTCCGGTAAACCAGTCATCTTCGATATTGATGATCTCGTGTTCAACGAAGCGGTTATTGGAGATATCAAGGCGATCCGTGACTATCCACCAGAGGAATACAACCGCCATCTCGACGCCATAATCCGCAACCGCCGTACACTTTCGCTCTGCGACGCCGCTCTCGTGACCACAGAAGAGCTTCGCGACTGCATAAAAGAGCTTTTCCCTGAGAAGCCAGTTTACGTGAATCGGAATGCGGTGAGCGATGAAATGGTTAGCCAGGCGGATTTTGCGCTCAAACACGTCCCGAAAATTGATGACGGCTTCGTACGGATCATTTATATGAGCGGCACTAAGACGCACGACGAGGACTTCGCTGAATGTGTCGCCGCGCTGGAGAGCGTCCTTGAGGCTCATCCGCAGGTGCGTTTGATGATTGTCGGTCTTCTTGGCCTGCCGGAGCGACTAGGTCGCTTGGCCGATCGTCTTGAGGTCATACCCCTGGTTCCCTGGCAGGAACTACCCACGCTCATGCGTCGGGCTGACATTAATCTGGCACCCCTTGAAATTAAAAATGCTTTTACACGTTGCAAAAGTGAACTGAAGTACGTCGAGGCTGGCCTCGTTGGGCTTCCGACGGTCGCCTCGGATCTGCCGGCTTTCAAGGTTGCTATTACTTCAGGTGAAAACGGCTTCTTGTGCAGAAGCGATCAGGACTGGCTCGATTCACTCGAGCGGTTGGTTTTGTCACCACAGCTTCGCCACAGAATCGGCAGCCGTGCACGCGAAGACGTATTGACTCGATACACAACTCGAAGTCGAGCCCCGGAGCTAGCGAGGGTCTTATATCAGATTTTTGATGGTCTTGAGATAAAGACTCCTTGGCGGCTTCCCTTAGCGATCGCGCCGAACAAAGGCGATAATGCGCTCGGTTAGCATTAGCAGCAACAGCTAGCAGAGTCCCGGGCAGCCGTGCGATGGAGTGTTTGGTGTACGCTGACTGTACGGCGAATCCAACCCAAGAGGTTCGCTACAAAAGTGATCGATGTTTTGCAACTTCTGCCCGTTCCCTGATACGCGCGATGGCAGCAGCCTTGTCAGCGAGTGGATGTATAGTCCGAGATGATAAGTAGAACCCGGTCTCGCTGAGCGGATCTTTCTGGCTATCGTTCAGAGCTGTAGACTGTATTTGATTGAAACTGACTCAGGCTTACCCTTGAAACAACGTAACACGTGACCCCGTTCTCAACTCAGGTTAAATGCTGAACATATCCTAAGTTCTACGCGAGTTCTGCTGCTTTGTATTGCACGGGATGGAATCTCGCTTTGCCAAGTTTCCGTCTTGATCGTTGCGTCGTCGGCTGACAGACTGTAAGCCAATAGCGGCCATGAGACGCCTTTTCACAAGCATTTCTTATCGCGCTTTACCGGCAGGGCCAGGAGCGGCACTAGCGATCTACGCTGTCTCGGCATTCTGCATTTTCGCGCGGCATGACCTCTTCTTCCGTCATGGATACTTGGGTGGTCCTAAGGATCCTCAGCTATACATATGGTTTCTCTCATGGTGGCCCTATGCTATCCGCCACCAACTTAATCCATTCATCACGCATGTCGTGTGGGCTCCAGACGGGATCAATCTGTCATGGAGCACTTGCATGCCTTCCTTAGCCCTTTTAGCTTGGCCGATCACGGCATATTGGGGACCTATACTTTCATTTAATATTTTGACGATTTTTGGACCGATATTCGCCGCATTTGCGGCTTTTATATTGTGCCACGAGCTTACTAACAAATTCTTTCCATCGCTCATCGGAGGTTGGCTATTTGGTTTCTCTAGCTATGAAACCGGGCAACTCAGGGGACATCTGCCTCTGGATTTTACAGTTTGTATACCCCTTCTAGTGTGGCTCGCTGCGCTGCGTTATGAAGGCAAGATTAGTGGACGAGTGTTCATCGCGATAAGTACCATTACGTTGACATGTCAGTTTGGGACGTCTAACGAAATCTTTGCCACCGCTACGCTGTTTGGATTTATTGCGCTCGGTTTCAGTTATCAGTTGCTGGCCGTGGATCGAAGCAGCCTGATCCGGGTGGCAATTGAGCTCGCCTGCTCATACGGACTGTGTCTTCTCATCGTCGCTCCGTATTTGTACTTTATGGTAAAGGAATGGTCGTCGGTTCCAGGGTTGATCCAACCGCGGAACATATATGTGGCAGATATTCTGAACTTTGTCGTGCCGACGCGGTTCAATGCGTTAGGTGGATCGTGGACCGCATCCATCAGTAAGACCTTCACCGGCAATGATGCAGAAAATGGCGCTTATCTTGGGCTGCCCTTATTGGCGATTATAGGTGCGTTCGCGGTTGCGTCGTGGCGCGGTCAATGGGGACGGCTTTTGCTGCTGATGTTCGTTGTCCTGGTGGTTTGTTCCTTTGGGCCGTATCTGCATTTCACCGGTCGGTCCCTCTGGCTAATGCCCTGGTGGCTCGGAGAAAAACTGCCGCTGCTACGACAGGCGCTACCCGTCCGTTTCTCGCTCTACATCAGCCTGATAACGAGTATAATGGTGGCGTTGTGGTTGGCCTCCTTGCGTGATAAACGGTTGAAGATAGGGTACATTCTGGCTTTGCTAGCCGTTCTGAGCATAGCGCCGAACATTCGAGGAGAGCGGGCATACTGGTTCACTGACCTACGTGAGCTTCATATTCCAGGTTTCTTTTCAGATCGCAACTACAATCAGGTGTTAGAAGCAGGAGACAATGTCCTCGTGCTTCCCTACGGCTACTTGGGGCACTCGACATTGTGGCAGGCTACAAGTGACATGTATTTTCGTATGGCCGGAGGCTATGTTACGGCATACACACCCGCCTCGTTCGCGCGATGGCCTGTCGTTCAGATGTTTTATGCCGGGAGGCCCGGATCTGGATTCAAAGATGATATGATAGCCTTTTGCAGAGCGAAGGGGGTGCGTACTGTGATTTTGGCAGAGGGAGCGGAGAAGGACTGGGACGCGGTGTTAGCAAAAATGGGATGGGATCGGTTGAATTTGGGTGGGGTGATCATCTATCGAGTTTCGAAGATATGATCTCGACTTTATTGAAGCAGTGATGATCGAGTAGCAGACATTACCGTCTTTGCTCTGGATAGGTTTCAACGCGCGGCTTTTCCTGGATGCAGACTATTTTGCTGACCAGAGATATCATGCAGAG
>JASHQJ010000090.1 GCA_030037595.1 Candidatus Binataceae bacterium | reverse complement strand
GCGTACATCGCATTGACCCCAAACTGCCCGTAGGCGGCATTGAGGCCGCGCCCGAAGCCGTAGGCCGCGGCAGAGCCGGCCTTTGCCTTGCCGGGAGTGGGCGCCTTGAGCGGAGCGTCGGCGAACACGCACGCGACGATGTTCGCCATTCCGGCGTCGATTGCCTGCGCCGCATGCATGATCATTGCAGCCGCCGTCGCCCCGCCGATATTCATCGTGGCGCTGAGGCGCAGGTCCCGGAGACCCATCGCCTGCTGCAACGAGAACGACGCCATCACCGAGTCCATCCAGGTGACACCGGGATTAACCACGAGGCCGTCGATGTCTGTGATCTTGAGGCCCGCGTCGTCGACAGCGAGCTGGATTGCCTCGGCGGCAAAACCAACCGGGCTCGCATGGTCGTAATTGCGGCCCATGCGGGTCTGGCCGAGGCCTGCGATTGCACACTTGGCTCTCAGGCTCATAGCGGTCTCTACTTACGCCGTTTCGGGTCGGCTCGCCAGCGTAATAAGCAATAATATACCCAGCCGTCTGGTCAATTTAAGGGATGTTAATGGTTGAGATTAGCGCTGCCACAATCAGCGAGCCGCCGCAGGCGAAATGAACGCCCGGCCGCACCGGCCGCCGCGCAACCTTCGGCCAGAAAAAATCGTAATAGGTATTGGTTTATCTACCGTTCCTTTCGTATTCTATTTGGTTAGTTGCCAAGGTCCGAAGCTTGAACCTACAATTGCCCGGGGAGATTTAGCCGATGGTGGAGCCAGTTAGCTTCGAAGCGCTCGCGAGCAGCGAACATGTGCTGTCGAGCGCCGAAAACTTTGTCCTTTATGTCCTGCTCGAAGCTCTGGCTCGCGGCAAGGGCGGCGGAGGTCGCGTACCGCTCAATCTGGGCGTAGTGATCGACCGCTCGGGCTCGATGTACGAGGAAGGACGCCTCGAATATGTGCAGGAGGCGGTCAAATTCCTGGCCGACAACCTGAGCGCCGAGGACACCGTCTCGATCGTCGCGTTCGCCGACACCGCCCGTGTGATGGCCACGCCGGAGCAATCGCGCGACAAGAACTTCGTCAAGCGCGCCATCGACGATATCGACCTGCTCGAAATCGGCGGCGGCACGCAGATGGCGCTCGGGATGCGCGCCGGTATCGACGAGGTCAAGAAGAACCTCAATCAGAATAAACTGAACCGCGTGCTGGTGCTGACTGACGGTCAAACCTACGCCGAGACCGAGTGTATCGACCTGTCCTCGCAGAATCGTGACCAGATCTCCTTCTCGACGATGGGCGTCGGCGTCGAGTTCAACGAGAAGCTCCTGCAGCGCATCTCGCAGGATTCCAACGGCAAGTACCATTTTATCGGTAACCCGGCCGAGATTCCCGGGATCTTCGAGGACGAGCTGCAGGGCTTGCGCTCGGTGTCAGTCCGCAACGGCCGAATCGACGTGACACTGTCGCAGGGCGTGCAGGTGCGTGAGGCGTTTCGCGCGTCGCCCGAAATCTACTCGCTCGGCACTCCGATGGTCGCGGACGATCGCAACGTCAGCTACGAGATCGGCGATTTGCAGGCCGGAATCCCCGGCTCCGTCCTGCTTACCCTGGTGCTGCCGCCGCGCAAACCCGGCCCCGTGCGAATCCTGCAAAGCAGCTTCCACTATGAAGTTCCGGGCACGGGCGAGGCGGCCAGCAATATCGATGTCGCGGTTGAGTACACGCTCGATCGCACGCTCACCAGCAAGCGCAACGGGCGCGTCATGAACCTTGTGGACCAGGTCTCGATCGCCAAGCTGCAGGCCAAAGCCGAGGAGGAACTCAAGGCGGGAAATATCGATCGCGCCACTCGTCTATTGAGCAACGCCATGCAGGGCACGCAGCGCATGAACAACGTCAAGGCGACGCAGGCGCTGGCGGGCTTAATGGATCAGATTAAGAAGACTCAGACGCTGCAGACCAAGGCAGCCAAGACTACGTTACTCCAGGCGCAGGCAGTGGTGCGCAAAACCCAGATGCTCGATCCCGAGGCGCTCAAAGAATTTCAGAAGAATGACTAAATCAGGTACGTTGCCTGACTTTCAGCGCGCGATGCGCTACAGCCAACCTGCGAGGGCTCGAAAATGATCAAATGCGGCGAATGCGGCTACGAAAATATGGACGGTCTCGATTACTGCGACGGATGCGGCGCGAAGCTCGCCGCCGCCGGCGCCGCGCCCGCGGGCGAAGCGCCTCCTGCCGCCGCTCCAGCGGAGGCCAAGGCCGAGCCCGCTCCTGAAGCGGCCGCGCCGCCGGCTGATGGCGCAGAGGCTCCCGCGGCGGAGGAACCGAAAGCATCGGAGGCGCCCACCGGTGAAATCAAACCCGAAGCTGCCGCGCCCGCCCCTGCTCCAGTTGAAGCGCCTGCGGGTGCGGTTGCAGCTTTCAAGGCCAAGCTCGCCGTGGTGCGCGGCGGACGCAAGGGCCAGGAATTCCCGCTCGAAGACGGCAACAACCTGGTCGGCAGATGGGATCCCGATACTGGCTCGTTCCCCGAAGTCGATCTCGACGCCGACGATCCCGAAGCCAAGATTTCACGCAAGCACGCTTTGATCCGAATCGCCGACGCCAAGATTACGATCGAAGATATCGGCAGCCTAAACGGCACCTACGTCAACCGCCAGCCGCGCCTGGCCCCCGGCTCTCCGGTCGAGCTGAAAACCGGCGACGAGATCATCATTGGTAAAACGTTTCTCAAGTTGGTAGTCGAACCGATCTCGTAAGCGCGCCGGCCCTCTCCGCGTCCGGCGCCGGCCCTAAGCGGTGAGTCCGGCCGGCCCGAAACATTGACCATGAATCCGGGGCAGGAGCTCACCGAAGGGCACGTTCTCGACAGCCGTTATCGCGTCAAGAAAGTGCTCGGCGTGGGCGGAATGGGGCGCGTCTATCTCTCCAACGATACCCGCCTCGCCAATCGCCCGGTCGCCGTTAAGGAAATGATTCTCGGCGACGGAATCGCCGAGAAAAAAGCGATCGAGGATTTCACGCGTGAGGCCAACGTGCTCGCGCGCCTGTCGCATCCCGGAATACCGACCCTTATCGATCACTTCGCCGAGAACGGGCGCCATTACCTCGTGATGGAGTTCGTCGCCGGCGGCGATATCCAGCACATGCTCGACCAGCTCGGGCCGAAGGCGCGCTTGCCTGAGGACCAGGTGCTCCGATGGGCGCGGCAGATGCTGGACGTGCTCGATTTCCTGCACGGCCAGAAACCAGCGATCATCTACCGCGACCTGAAGCCGGGTAACATCATGATCGACAAGGACGGCCGCGCGATGTTGATCGATTTCGGGATCGCGCGCTTCCTGCCGCCCGGCGGGCGCGGCACGCAGATCGGCTCGGTCGGCTACGCGCCGCCCGAGCAATACATGGGCAAGGTCGAGACGCGCTCGGATCTCTATTCGCTGGCCGCGACGATGCATCACCTGCTCACCGGCCGCGACCCGCAGCTCGAGCCTCCGTTCAGCTTTCCGCCGCTGCGCGATCTCGCGCCCGACGTTTCGATCAAGACGGCCGAAGTTGTGATGAAGGCGCTAAACGACGATGTGGCCAAGCGCCCCAGCTCGGCCAAGGATATGCTGCGGATGCTGCCCGAGCCGGCTCCGCTGCCGAAGAGCGGTGCGCTGGGAGCGCAGGCGCCGATCGCTTCGATGCCGACGATTGCGCTCTCGAATGCCGTGCCGAGCGCGCCGCCGCCAACGCCGCGTACGCTTCCGCCGGTGAGCAGTTATCAGCCTCCGCCGCCGCGCCGGATGACGCCCACGCCTTCCGCGGCGTCCTCGATGCCGACGGTGGTGCTCTCCGACAATCCGCCGATCTCGATACCGCCGCCATCTGCGCCCCGCGCGCACGTGCCCATCGCGCAGAAAGTCGCACCCGGAATCGAGCGTGC
>JASHQJ010000089.1 GCA_030037595.1 Candidatus Binataceae bacterium | reverse complement strand
CGCGAACTCAAGATTCCGGTGATTGCGCGCGCGGAGATGCTCGGCGAACTGCTCCGGATGGCGAAGCTCGGCGTCGCGGTCGCGGGCACCCACGGCAAGACGACGACCACCGCTCTCGTCGGGCTGATCATGGAAGAGGCGGGAATCGACCCGACCGTCGCGGTGGGCGGTAATATCCGCAACATCGGGACCAACGTGCGACTCGGCGGCGGGGACTTCATGGTCGCGGAAGCGGATGAGAGTGACGCGTCGTTCCTGCTCCTCTTGCCGACGATCGCGATCGTGACGAATATCGACGCGGAGCATCTCGACCACTACGGCAACATGGATCGCGTGCGCGAGGCCTTCCTGAGTTTCATAAATCGAGTGCCGTTCTACGGCGTCGCGGTGCTCGGGATCGACAGCGTCAACGTCCGTGGGTTGCTCGCGAATGTGCGCAAGCCCGTGGTGACGTACGGCATTGCGGCCGACGCCGATCTCCGCGCCGAGAATATCAAGATCGACGGCCTCTCGACCAAGTTCGACGCGATAGACAAGGGCAGATTGCTCGGCCCAGTGACGATTCCGACTCCCGGCGTGCACGTGGCGCTCAACTCGCTCGCCGCGCTTGCGGCGACAATGCAGCTTGGAATCGATTTCGAGCGCGCGGCGGCGGCGCTGAAGAAATTCGGCGGTATCGGCCGCCGAATGGAAATCAAGGGCGAGGCGCGCGGGCGAATCGTGCTCGACGACTACGCGCATCATCCGGCCGAGGTGCGCGCGACGCTGGCTGCCGTGCGCGCGGCGTTTCATCGGCGCGTCGTGGCGATTTTCCAGCCGCATCGATACACGCGCGTACGCGACCTGTTCGACGAGTTCCTGACTGCATTCGATGACGCCGACGTGCTCTTCCTGATGGATATCTATCCCGCGGGCGAAGAGCCGATCGACGGAGTGTCGTCGCGGCGGCTCTACGAGGCGATGCGCGCGCGCGGGCACGTCGATGTTCACTACCTCGGTGCCGAGGATCCTGCGGCTGCGATCGCGGCCGCATCGCGCCAGGGCGACGTGATCGCGACGCTCGGCGCGGGCGATATTTACAAGTTCGGGCCGGAGATTTTGTTGGCCCTCGGCGAGGACGCTCATGATCTCGCTTGAGCAGATACTTCGCGAGCGCTTCGGCGAGCGCCTGAAGGTGCAGGCGCCGCTGAGTGAGTGGACGTCGTTTCGAATCGGCGGTCCCGCGGATCTGTTCGTCGTGGTCGAGAGCGAGGATGAACTCTGCGCGGCGAAGGCGGCCGCACGGCGAGCGAACGCGTCGTGCTTCTGCCTCGGCGCGGGAACGAACCTGCTGGTGAGCGATCGCGGGATGCGCGGGCTCGTCGTTCATCTCGGCGAAGGGAACAAGCAAATCACGATCGATGGCGCGCGAATCTTCGCGGGCGCCGCCGCGCAGTTCGGCGACCTCGTTGCGCGTGCGGTTGAGCAGGGCCTCGAGGGTCTCGAATTCGGAGAAGGAATACCGGGCACAGTGGGCGGCGGTCTTGTGATGAACGCGGGTGCGTTCGGCGGCGAGATCGCTCGCGTCGTGACGCTGGTACACGGCGTGACCGAGACTGGCGAGCGCCGCGCGCTCACCAACGACGAAGTGAAGTTCGCCTATCGGCGGACCGACCTGCCGCCGAATTTCGTGATCACGCGCGTCGATTTCGAATTGCAGCCCGGCGATCGCGAGCAGCTTCAAGCGCGCGTTGCGGAGCTCCACGAGAAGCGCGCCGCCCGCCAGCCTCGCGGCGTTCCCAACGCGGGATCGATTTTCAAGAATCCGCCCGGCACGTTTGCGGGCAAGCTGCTCGAAGGCGCGGGCCTCAAGGGCACGCGGCTGGGGGGCGCGGCGTTCTCGGATAAGCATGCGAACTTTATCGTCAATCTCGGCGAGGCGCGGGCCGCGGAAGTGTGGGCGCTGATCGAGATGGCGCGCGACAGGGTCAAGCAACAGAGCGGAGTCTGGCTCGAGCCGGAGGTAAAGCTGGTCGGCGACTGGTAGTCGGTGTTCGGAGGCGCTGGTGGCGAGGCGGAGCGGAGAGAAGACCGGATGGCAGCCGCGGACGGCGGGGGCGGTGATCTGCGCCTTCTTCGTGCTCGGCGTGATGACCGGCTTCAGCACGACGGGGCACCAGATCACGCTGCGCGCGGTGTCTTCGGTGACAGATTTCATCGATTCGATCGCGTCGACGATGCATCCGACGAGCGACGCGCTGCTGCGCTCGTCGGCGGAGATTCGCGATCGGCTCCGCGATTCGAAATTTCTCGAGGCTGCCACACGCCTGCTCGGCCGCGCACCGATTGTCAAACTGACCGCGACCGAGACGCCGCCGATCGCGATGGTTCGGCGCGGCAAGGATTTCTACGCACTGGCCGGAGATGGCGAGTTAACCGGGCCGATCGATCCAAGGACGCAGGTCGATTTGCCGATCCTGAGCGGCGCAATCGATGACGCGAGCCGGGTTCAGATGATCGCGTATGCCGACGCGCTGGTTCGCGCCGAGACGATCCTGTCGCAACTAATCTCCGAGCTGCGCGTGCATGAAGACGGCACGGCGACGCTCTGCCTCGAGCGCGAACGCACCGAGCTCACTATCGATCTCGGCAACGTCCCGCACGAACTCGCACGCAGTATCGAGGTGATGAAGCAGCTAAGTGGGCGCGAGCAGATGGTCGCGGCGCTCGACATGACGATGCCCGGCGAGGCGATCGTGCGGCTACGCGGCGGGGCCGCGCTGGTCGCGAAAAAGCCGCAGCTGATGGCGTCGGCGGCGATCGCGCACAAAGCGGGGAGGCATTAATCGATGCGTAACCTCCTCACCGGACTCGACGTGGGAACCAGCAAGGTGTGCGCGCTGGTGGGCGAGAGCCTCGCCGAGGGCGAGCTCGCGATCCTCGGCCATGGCGTCACGCCGTGCAGCGGGCTGCGCAAGGGCGTGGTGGTCAATATCGAGGCGACGGTCGAGGCGATTCGCGCGGCTGTCGATGAGGCCGAGAAGACCTCCGGCGTGAGGATTGGCTCAGTGGTGACCGGAGTCGCAGGACCGCATATTCGCGGCCTCAACAGCCATGGAATCGTCGCGGTGCGCGGCGGCGAAGTCGGATCGCGCGACGTTGATCGCGTGATCGATGCGGCGCGCGCGGTGGCGATTCCGCTCGACCGCCAGGTGCTGCACATCCTGCCGCAGCAGTTCGCGGTCGATGACCAGGAAGGTGTGCGCGAGCCGATCGGGATGGCGGGCGTGCGCCTCGAGGCGCGTATCCATATCGTCACCGCGGCGCAGAGCTACGGGCAGAATCTCAACAAGTGCTGCGAGCGCGCGGGCGTGACTCCGGCGGACATGGTGTTCGAGCCGCTCGCCTCGGCGGACGCGGCGCTATTTCCGGAGGAGCGCGAACTGGGAGTCGCGCTGATCGATATCGGCGGCGGCACTACCGATATCGTCGTGTTTCACGGGGGCGCCGTGATGCATACCGCCGTGCTGCCGCTCGGCGGAAATCATCTGACGAGCGATGTTGCGGCGGGACTCCGCACTCCAATTTCGGATGCGGAACGGCTCAAGGTCAATTACGGCGTGGCGACCAATCTGATCGTGCGCCGCGATGAAATGGTGCAAGTGCCGGGCGTCGGCGGGCGCGAGCCCCGCGTGATCGCGCGGCGAATCCTCGGTGAGATAATCGAGCCGCGGATGGAAGAAATTTTCTCGATGATCCAGCGCGAATTGATGCGCTCGGGCGTCGCCGACAGCCTCGCGTCGGGAGTGGTCCTCGTCGGTGGCACGTCGCTGCTCGAAGGCACGCAGGAACTGGCCGAGCGGATTTTCGGCCTGCCGGTCCGGCGCGGCCTCCCGATCAACCTGAAGGCGATGCCCGAAGAATTGATGAAACCCATGTTCACGACCGCGGCCGGCCTGGTGCTGCATCAGAATGGTGCGCGCGGAGTGACGAACGGGATGGCGCGCAATGGCCGGCTCGGCAGGTTGCGCAACCGTCTCAGCGACTGGGTGAGGGACTTTTTCTGATGCGTCGTGGGCGTCGAGAACCAGCAAGGCAACTCGAATTGCCGGTAGGTGGTGGAGGAGGATCTCAGATGATTGAGTTGGTAAGTAACCCCGATCCGGGCGCGCGGATAAAAGTTATCGGCGCCGGAGGATGCGGCGGCAACGCGGTCAACCACATGATCACGGTGGGTATCCGCAACGTCGAATTCATCGCGGCCAACACGGATATCCAGGCGCTGCAGAACAATCACGCGCCGATGCGGCTGCAGATCGGCGAGAATCTGACGCGCGGCCGCGGCAGCGGCGGCATGCCGGAGATCGGCCGCAAGGCGGCTCTGGAAGACGAGGAGCGCATCCGCGAAGTCCTCGCAGACGCCGAGATGGTGTTCGTCACGGCTGGCATGGGCGGAGGCACGGGCACCGGCTCGGCCCCCGTAATCGCGCGGATCGCACGCGAAGTCGGCGCGCTCACCGTCGGCGTCGTGACCAAGCCGTTCCAGTTCGAGGGGCGCAAGAAGATGGCGCAGGCAGAGGAGGGTCTTCGCGACCTCAAGAAGGCTTGTGACACTCTGATTACGATCCCCAACCAACGGTTGCTCTCGGTGGCGAGCCGTAACACTTCGCTGCGTGAGTCGTTCCAGAAGGCGGACGACGTATTGCTCCAGGCCGTCAAGGGCATCTCGGAGCTGGTGACCGTGCACGGGCTCATCAATCTCGATTTCGCCGACGTGCGATCGATCATGTCTGAGATGGGCATGGCGATGATGGGCGCGGCGACCGCGTCGGGCGAAAGCCGTGCGGTCGAGGCGGCGCAGCGCGCGATCTCGAGCCCGCTACTCGAGGACGTTTCGATCAAGGGTGCGCGCGGCCTGCTGATCAACGTCACCGGCGGCGCCGACATGTCGCTCTACGAGGTGAACGAGGCGGCGAGCCTGATCCAGGAAGAGGCGCACGAGGACGCGAACATCATCTTCGGCGCGGTAATCGACGAGAAAATCAACGACGAGATCCGCGTGACGGTGATCGCTACCGGCTTCGGCGAGTTCGAGAAGACCCTCGGGCGCTATTCGCCCTCGGGCGCTCCAATCACCACGCCGATTTCGGCGTCGGCCACGCGGCCGGTCGATGCTTCGGAGCCGATCGCGCCTCCTGTTCGGAACGTGACGGAGGTGCCGCCGCCGGTTGCTGCGGTTACCGCAACGCCGGCGGCTTCAGCGCAGGTGAAGCCGTTCCCGAGCGCGCGGCCGGTGCGCAGGATGGGACTCATCGTTGACGACAGCACGCTCGACATCCCGGCGTTTCGCCGGCGTGGCGAGGCGGATACAGAAGCAGCGGACGCGGAGAAGCTCGAGCCGAACTCGCTGGTTGACGGCGACGACAAGCTCGATATCCCGACGTTCCTCCGAAAGCATCTGGACTAAAGCAGGGCTACGCGATGAGGCGGCCGAACTGACGGCGCTTCACGATTGAATCTTCTGAGATCCGCGGGCGTGCGCGATGCGCGCGCCCGCCCCCTCCTTCGATCTTTAAGGAAGGCGCCTTGCGCGTGCGGCAGCCAGGGCGCGATCCGTGATCTGCTTCACGACATCGGTTTTGGCATCGGCGTAATCCTGAACGTACTTCCAGTTGCGCGCGGCGAGTTCGCGCTTTGTACGCTCGTAGAGCTCACGATCAGCGTCGTTCACGCGTAGCCAATCGCGAAACGCGATCATCCGCACGACCTGGGGACATCCAATGGAATAGACGTGCAGGTTCACCTTCGCGCCCGGCCGCCGGAACATCCGATGCGCGTGCCAATCGGGCTCGCGATGTCTTAACACGTAGCCAGCCGCCTCGAGCGTCGGCAGATAGTCGTCTTCGAGCGACGAATCAGCTACCTCGAGAATGATGTCGATGATCGGTTTTGCCGCGAGTTTGGGAACCGAAGTTGATCCGCAGTGTTCGACGCGCAGCGCACGCTCACTGAGCGCGAGTCGAATGCGTTCTTCTTCCACGCGGAACATCTCGGGCCAGCGCGGATCGTATTCGGCGATTTCGATATTGGTCGAAAGCGGTTCCAGGTCGCCGATTGTATTGGCGCGCAGAAACGCCTCGCGTTCTTGGTTGTCGTTCGACGTCACCTAGAAAGCATCGAATCGGCGCGATGCTCACGCAGCCGCCGTCGTCGCCGCGGACATCCGCTCCTGCTCGCGCTCGTACGGACGGCATGAGTAAACCGCGATCGCGCACACGGCCGACGCAACGACGAATATCCAGAGCGCCAGCGAGTAGGAGTGCGTCACGTCGAAGATGAGTCCGGTCAATATCGGGCCGGCGGCAAATCCGAGTGTGCCGAATACCGCTGACAGTCCGAAAAGGTACCCGTAGTTCTTGATTCCGATCGAATCGAGTATCAAAAGCGGCGTCAGCACTCCGGTTGCGCCGATCACGAAGCCCGACAGCACGACGTGAACCGCGAGTGCGTCAAGATGCCTCGCTCCGAGCAGTGCAAGCATCGCGACTGAGCCGATGATCCAGGTCGCGCCGAGCGCCTGCCGCGCGGTGAATTTATCGGCCAGCGGACCGGAGAGCAGGCTTCCGGCTGTAGTGACGAGAAAAACAATGCTCAGCATGTGCGCTGAGAATGCGCTCGAGTAGCCGATTCCAATCAGGTACGCGATGAAGTGCTGGCCGATTCCAGCCCAGATCGACGCGCCGAGGAACTGGATCAGTGTCACGAGATAGAGCGAGCGCGTCGTGAAGGCCTGCCGGACTTCGAGGCCCGGCAGCGCGACCGCAGCCTGCTGGGCGCCTTCCAGCACGGTAGTTTCGCCGGTCGGACGCGTGCGCACGAAGGCAACGATCAGCGGGATCACAATCGCTACCATCGGTGCCGCGATCACGAAGTAAGCGAAGCGCCATCCCTCGGCCGTTATGACGTAGCTCATAACGACGATCATGACCGCGCCGCCGATCGAAGCACCCGCGAGCGAGATCCCCATTGCGAGTCCGCGCCGGTCCTTGAACCAGTTGGCGATTACCAGCGAGCACGGGATTCCGGTGCAAGCGCAGAGTCCGACGCCGATCGTCAGATTGCTCAGCAGGAAGGGCGTAAACGAGTGCGACTCGGCGATGCCGATGTAGCCGAGGAAGGTGAGCGCGACGCCAGTGACCATAACCTTGCGCGCATCGATTCGATCGAGGAGCCATCCGACGAGCGGCCCGACCAGTCCCGCAGAAAAGGCGCCGACTGAGAATCCGGTCGAAAGTTTCGCGCGGCTCCATCCGAAGTACTTGAGCAGTGGTGGGTAGAATGCTGAGCCGGTGTTCGGTCCCGCGCCCCAAATCAGAAACCAGGAGACGAAAAATACCGCGACGATTGTCCAGGCTCGCGACCCTTCTTTTCTCATGACGCCTCCGCCGTGACGCGACTCTACATGTTTTCGCGCCCGTCGCGGAATGCTCCGATTACGCGCTCATGACGGCCGCGGCAAATGTTGACAGCGCGGATTTGCCGCCGCATCGTCGAAGCTCTACGCTTAAGGCAGGAGCTTCGTATGGGTGCGATCGACATCATTCGCCGCCGCCTGAAGGAAGATCGGATTCCCGAGACGCCCGACGAAATCGGCGCCAAGAAGAAGCGCCCGCGCGAAGTCGCGTTCATGGACGTGAACCTGTGCTTCCCCTGTGGCAAATGCCCGGAGTTCTGCCCCGTTCAGTGCATCGAATATTTGCCCGCTGGCACGATGCCGGGACGCGGCGTGCAGCCGGTGCAGGATCGATTCCAGGAATGTATCGGATGTTACATCTGCGTCGAGGTCTGCGCCCTTTTGACGGACTATGATGCCGTAAGGATGTATGACAGCGACCTTGTCGAAGATGTGCTGGGTGTGAAAATCGGCGATCGGCCACCCGACGTGCCGCAGACGCCGCAACCCTACGAGGAGTTCTTTTCCGAGGGCGGACTCTATCGCCATCTCGGCAGAGGCTCGCGTATCCGGCAGAAGATGACTGAGGAAGAGCGGCAGATATTTGCGCGCGAGCGCGTGCGAGGCTGATCGTGTATTGTTCCGGGGATTCCAGCTTCGGGGAGGGGTACATGGGGAGCGAAGTTCTCGATGCTCGCACATCGCGATGCATTGGTCTGGCAGCGCTCGCTTCACGATCGCGATTGCGCTTGCCGGATGCGGAGGCAGTTCCGGCTCTTCCGCGCCGGGCGGTGCCAGAGAACTTCTGTACGTAATCGACCGCAACAACTCCGTCTCCGCTTTCTAGATCAAAAAGTAAGGATAGCGACCTCGAGCAGCTCAAGGGTGCACCGTTCGCGACGGGTGGACAGGATTCGATCGGCGGGGTGTCGATCCTTCGCAGCGATTCCTGTACGTCGCCAATCAGCGAAGCGGTGATGTATCTGCGTTCACGATCGCGAAGAACGGCGAGCTTACGCTGATCAGCGGGCCGCCGATTCCCTCCGGGACCGAGGCGCGCCGCAGTCGTGACTCCGAATAACCAGTTTCTCTATGTGGCGAACGCGTTCGCGGATACGATTTCCGCGTTCAGTATCGATCAGACGACGGGAGCGCTGACGCAGATCTCCGGCTCGCCGTTTACGAGGCTCGACGAGCCGTCGTCTGTCGCAACAAGTCCCGACGGCAACTTCCGCTACGTCGCCGACATGGGATCGAGCCAGGTATCGGTTTTCAGTATCGCGGCGAACGGCTCGCCGACGCAGATCGTGGGTTCGCCGTTCGATGGCGAAGGGAATCCGTCGGCGGTCGCGATGACTGATGGCGGAGACTTTCTCTACACGTCGAACTTTCACGATTCCGACCTTTCCGGATTCTCGGTGGACATAACCTCGGCCGCGCTCACGGCACTGAGCGCGCCGTTTCCCGCCGGCGCGGGTCCAAGCGGAATCGTGTTCACGCCTCTCAGCTCGTTCATGTACGTGACCAATGGCAACGCCGGCAGCGTGTCTGGTTACAGCGTCAATTAATCGACCGGTGCGCTCACGGCCGTGCCGGGATCGCCGTTCCCGTCGGGAACGCTGCCGGCGGGCGTCGTGGTCGAGCCCTCGGGCAAGTTTGTCTATGTCGCCAACGAACTGTTCCTCAGCCTGTCGGGCTACTCGATCAACGCTTCGACCGGCACGCTGACTTCGCTTCCGAAGGCACCCTTCATAATCGGTCCGAACTCCGACCCCTTCGCAGTCGTCACGGCGACCGAGCGTCAATAGCTGACGCTCAAGGGGCGTGCGGCTATGCAGGATCGCCGAGCTTCAGCAATTGCTTGCCGAAGTTCGCGCCCGTGAATAGCCGGAGGATCGTCTTCGGCGCGTTCTCGAGGCCCTCGGCGAGATCGATCTTGTTGATGATCTTGCCCTCGGCTTGCCACTTCGAGAGCTCGGCGATGGCCTCGGGATACTTGCTCGCGTAGTGGAAGACGAGGAAGCCTTCCATACGCGCGCCGTGGAAGATGAGCTGGAAGTAGTTCTTCGGCGGATGCGCCATCACGCCGGCGTCTTCGTTGTACTGCGAGATCGCTCCGCAGAGCACGACGCGGGCGCGGAATGCGAGCCGCTCCAGCGCAAGCTCCAGAATTTCGCCGCCGACGTTGTCGAAGTAAACGTCGATCCCCTTGGGGCAGTGGCGAGTCAGCGCTTCGCCGATATTTTCGCGCTTGTAGTCAATGGCGGCGTCGAAGCCTGCTTCCTTCGTGAGCCAGTTGCACTTCTCGGGACCGCCCGCGATTCCGACGACGCGGCATCCTTTGATCTTCGCGATCATACCGACGACGGAACCAGTCGCGCCCGCGGCGCCAGATACGACGACGGTCTCGCCGGCCTTGGGTTGGCCGCACTCGAGCAGGCCGAAGTAGGCGGTGAGTCCTGTCGTGCCGAGCAGCGAGAGCGCGAGGAGCGGGTCAGTTCCTGCCGGCAGCTTCTGCAGGCCCATCAGGCCGTCGCCGCCGCTGATTGTGTAGTCCTCCCATCCGAAGAGACCCTGCACGAGATCGCCCTTGGCGAAGCCGGGGCGCTTCGACTCGACGACCTGGCCCACGGTGCCCGCCTTCATCGTATCGCCGAGCGGGATCGCTTTGATGTAGGTGTCCATCGACATCCAGCCGCGCTGGGTTGGATCGAACGAGAAGGCGAGGTTGCGTACGAGGACCTGCCCGTCCTTGAGCGCTGGCGTCGTCGTCTCGTTCCACTTGAAATCGCTTTCCTTGATGAGGCCCTTGGGGCGCGCCGCGAGCAGCCATTGCCGATTCCTGAATTCCGCCATCGAAGTTTCCTTTTGTTAACGAATGTCGAAACCGGAATTATCCGATCGCGGAAGGCCAGACAAGTCGCCGTGACGCCGTCGGACGATTTCACAGTTCGCTCAGTACGAGAACTCTGCAGGTCTTGATTCTGTCATCCTTGAACGGAGCGCGTCCGGGAAGCGGAGTGAAGAATCCCGACGATCACTCTCATGACGTTTCAGCCTTGTTGAACGTACCACTCTAAAAGATCCGGATTCTTCGACTCCGCTCGCGGACTTGCGTCGCTCAGAATGACAAGGAGCGGTGTCCTCCCAGAGTTGTTGATCTACGTTGGAGTGCATATTCACCATATGCCAGATCATTCAAATGGTCAGACTTAAACCAGGACCCGATGAAGAAGGTGGCTAAAAAAACTGTGGGCTGAACTGAGCTCTTCGCGATTGATACGTCGCTGCGAAACAAAAGCGGCGAGGGGGGACACTCGCCGCCGTTCGTTTGCAGTCGATTTTGCTGGCTCAGCGGCTGGCGGCGGGGCGTTCCTCTGCCGCAGCACCGTCCAAATCATCGACCAGCTTGCGGCAACTCTCAGCCAGTTCGCTGGGCATCGACTTTCCAATCGTACCGAAGAACTTGGCTGCCGATTCCATTTCCGCATGCCACTCGGAGTTGTTAACCGCTAGCACGCGCCGGATCGAATCGGGCGCGATCTCGAGGCCGGTGAGATCGATATCGGCCGCATGCGGTACCACGCCAACCGGGGTCGGCACACCTTGCGCGCGGCCGTTGACCCGATCGACTATCCACTTGAGCACGCGCATGTTCTCGCCGTAGCCCGGCCACAGGAAATTGCCTTCTGAGTCCTTGCGGAACCAGTTGACGAGGAAAATCTTGGGCGGGCGCGAGATGTTCCGGCGCATGGCCAGCCAGTGGCCGAAGTATTCGCCCATGTTGTAGCCGCAGAACGGCAGCATCGCCATCGGATCGCGCCGTAGCACGCCGACCGCTCCCGAAGCAGCTGCCGTAGTTTCCGAGCCCATCGTCGCGCCCATGAAAACGCCGTGCGTCCAGTCGTGCGATTCCATCACGAGCGGCACGGTCGTGGCTCGGCGCCCGCCGAAGATGATCGCCGAGATTGGCACGCCCTGCGGATTATCGGCCATCGGCGAGATAGCGGGATTGTTGGTCATCGGCGTGGTGAAGCGGCTATTCGGATGCGCGGCCTTATCCTTGGATCCCTTCTTCCACGCATCGCCCTTCCAATCGATCAGACCATCAGGCGGCTCGGTATCCATGCCCTCCCACCAGACGTCGCCGTCGGGGGTCAGCGCGACGTTGGTGAAAATGGAATCGTGCCCGACCATCTTCATCGCGTTGAGATTGGACTTGTAGCTGGTGCCGGGAGCGACGCCGAAGTATCCCGCCTCCGGGTTGACCGCCCAGAGGCCGCCGTCGGGGCCGACGCGAAGCCACGCGATATCGTCGCCGATGGTGGTGACCTTCCAGTCCTTGAATGTCGGCGGCGGCGTGAGCATTGCCAGGTTGGTCTTGCCGCAGGCGCTGGGGAAGGCTGCCGCGATGTAGGTTTTCTCGCCCCTTGGGCTCTCGAGGCCGAGAATCAACATGTGCTCGGCGAGCCAGCCTTGAGTCTTGCCGAGCCAGCTCGCGATCCTGAGCGCGAAACATTTCTTGGAGAGGAGCGCGTTGCCGCCGTAACCGCTGCCGATCGACCAAATCGTGTTGTCCTGCGGGAAGTGGCAGATGAGGCGCCGGTCGGGGTTGACGTCGAGCGTACAATGCAGGCCCTTGTTGAACTCGCCCGAATCGCCGAGTTGATCAAGCGCCTGCTTGCCCATCCGCGTCATGATCCGCATGTTGAGCACGACGTAGATACTGTCGGTGAGCTCGATTCCGACGCGCGAGAACGGCGAGCCGAGCGGGCCCATCACGTAGGGCACCACGTGCATCGTGCGACCGCGCATCGAGCCGTCGAGCATCGTGCGCATCCGCGCGTACATCTCGTCGGGCGCTGACCAGTTATTCGTTGGGCCGGCTTCTTCTTTCGTCGGGGTGCAAATGAAGGTTAGTTGCTCGGTGCGTGCAACGTCGTTGGGATTCGAGCGATGCAGATAGCAGTTGGGGCGCTTGTTGTGGTTGAGTGGCAGCAGCACGCCGGCATCAACTGCCTGCTTCGTCAGCCGATCTCGCTCCGCAGCGGAGCCATCGCACCAAATTACCTGGTCAGGCCGAGTAAGGCGCGCGCACTCTTCAACCCACTGCACGAGTGCGGCGTTTTGAGTCATCGAATTTTTGGCGCGTGAATCCTGCGTCACAGATTGAATCTCCGTCCTGGCTCCGCGATCGGCAGCGTCAGCTCCAATATCGCTCGCCGGTTCGATGAAAATTGCAAGGCTATGAACGTGAGTTAATCGTCTCTACATTAGTAATGTATCATGGTCAAGGACTTGAGTATAAGCTTGACTTCACAAATCGAGCCACGGATTGTCGCCGGCTAATTTTCCAATACGCAGGCAGCCGTGGCGCATAAAAGACGAAGCCTCGGGCGTCGCCGAGGCTTCGATTCGTGGGCGGGCATATGCCCATTCAATAAGCGGAACTTTTGCGCGTCGATTCGACCAGCCGCTGCAATTCCTCTTCGGTGAATCCCGCGAGGAGTCGCGCTTCGCGCGCGATCGTGAGGATCAGGCCGTCATCGACGGCGATATCTTCTTGAGCGCGGCGTCCGCCGCGAAAGTTGAAGACCTCGTCCACCATCTCCTGGAACGCCCGTGCGCGTTCGAGGCGCTCTGGGTCGCCTTCGGTCAGCTTGCGCATCCACTTTGATCCCATGCGCACGTGCGTGATTTCGTCGGCGAGGACATAGTCAACGGCGCGTTCGATCACCTCGTCACCGTTCCGCTGTGCGATACGAATCAACTGATCGAACACGTCGCAGGCGAGGCCTTCGAGTCCGCGATTGATTCCCGCCACGCGCGCGGCAGGATCTTCGGCCTGAGTGCATCGCCAGAGGATCTCAGTCTCGACGTATTCGCCCGGCTTGGCGCCCATGTACTCGACCAGGCGCTGGAAGATTTCCGCGTGGCGCGACTCGTCCCACACCTGGCGTGCCATGTCGAGCTGGAACTCCCACGGCGCGTCGGGGAAGTCGAACAGCGTCCTGCCCGCCGCTTCCATCGCCTGCAGCTCGCCCGTGTAGATTCCGTGCAGACGCGCGCGCAGTGCTTCTTCATCGAAGGGCAGGGGACGCGCGTCCATGCCTTGCTCGTCGCGAATTTCGCGCGCCTGCCGCGAGCGCACAACAATCCAGTCATCGGGGCGGGCGAGGCGATCAACCGGGATACATTTCTCCATGACTCAAAACTCCGATTTGCTCAATAGGCGGCGCTCTTGCGGAATCCCTTGACGAGGCGATCGATCTCTTCCTCGGTGAAGCCCGCGAGCAGCCGCGCCTCGCGCGCGATCGTGATCGACCGATCGATCTCGAATTCCTTGTCGCCGACGCGCTGCTTGACGTGCTCGGCGTTCTCGACGAAGGTGCGGCCGTTTCCGAAATTGAAGATGTCGTCGATACTGTCCTGGAATGCCTGCGCGCGTTTGAGGCGCTCGGGGTCGCCCTCGGTCAGTTTGCGCATCCACTTCGATCCCATGCGCACGTGCGTGATTTCGTCGGCGAGCACGTAATCGACGGCACGCTCGATTACCTCGTCGCCCATATTCTGCGCAAGGCGAATCAGTTGTTCGAAGACGTCGCACGCGAGGCCCTCGAGGCCGCGATTGATTCCCGCGACGCGGGCCGCGGGGTCTTCGGCTTGCGTGCACGACCACAGCACTTCGCCCTCGGGGAATTCGCCGTAGTAGGAGCCGACGTACTCGAGCAGCTTCATGTAGATTTCCGCGTGACGCGATTCGTCCCACACCTGGCGCGCCATATCGAGCTGGAACTCCCACGGCGCATCGGGGAAGTCGTAGAGCGTACGGCCCGCCGCTTCCATCGCCTGAAACTCTCCCGCGCAGATCCCGTGCATGCGCGACTTGAGGAAGTCATCTTCGTACGGCATCGGACTGTTGGGCGTGAGGCCCTGCTCGGCGCGCGCGTTGCGCACGCGATCCGATCGCAACAGGATATGGTCCTCGGGGCGGGCCAGCTTATCGACCGCGATCATTCTTTGCATTCGTCGCGCTCCTTATCTCGACCACGCCGAGCGGCGGCCGGTCAGGTCGTTCGCTTCGCGCATCGTCCATTCGCCGGCCGCGTCCTGGCCGAGTCGAAACTGGAACTTCACCGGCGGCGTGCCGGGTAATCGTACCTTCAAGAAGAAATGCTTCGCCACCCGCGCGCTGCCAATAAATTGAATTTTATCATAGCGACCCGGGGCAATCGCGGCGGCGAGCGTTTTCAGATCGTCGTAAGCCTGCGGATCGGTCATCGCCTTCGCCGTGTCGATATCGCCGCGTACGAGAGCTTGGATAAAACGATCGGCGGCCTCGCGCACCTCAGGTGGTTGCTCGACGATCTTGCCGATCGGCTGCGGGCCCATCACGTTCTCGCGAAATCCAAGGTCAGCCATTGTTGGTCGTCTCCCGCCGCATGTTGGCGAGCGTCGGCACGTCGCTCCATGGCGACCGTTTGCCGGAGAGGTCTTCGATCGACGCGACCCGCCAGTGGCCGTCCTCTTCGCGCCACCTGAGCAGCCAGGTGATCTTCGCGCCACCGGCGACGAAGCGGAGCTTCATCATGTAATGGAATCCGATTCGAGCGAAGCCGAGCCGCTCGATCGATTGCGCAGGTCCGGCGCCGAACGCGGGCCCCGAGAGTTCCTTGAATGTATCCCGCGCCGGGTCGGAAACGAGCGCCGCGGCCGCGCGGGTATCGCCCTTCGCAAGCGCGTCGATCAGCGCGGCGATCGCGTCTTCGAGCGCCGGTATTTTCGCCATCCCCTTCATCAGCTTCGTCCGAGCCTGCGCCGCGGCGTCTCGGCCGCATCCGCGAAGCCGGTCACTCCGCCCGAAGCGGCAAGTAATTCCTCGAGATGCGCCTGCCAGGCAGCGGCGCGCCGATGCTTCTCCGGAGTGTCGAGCAAATCGTTCAACAGCACGAGGCCTTTTTCGACGTGCTCTTTTTCCTCGTCAACGAGGCGCGCGAGGATTCTGAGTGTTGGCGGCTCATACACAGGATTCGCCGCGGCGACGTGGCCGCTGTAGTG
>JASHQJ010000017.1 GCA_030037595.1 Candidatus Binataceae bacterium | reverse complement strand
AATACATGCGTGCTGAAGCCATCGGAGCTGGCGCCGCTCAGCTCTATCGCTCTGGGAGCGATCGCGAGCGAAGCCGGCCTCCCGCCCGGCGTGCTCAATATCGTGCCCGGCCTGGGCGATGCGGGAGCGGCCCTCGTCGCGCATCCTGACGTGGACGCCGTTGCGTTCACCGGCGGCGTCGCGACGGGACGACGCGTTATGGCTGCCGCGTCGGAGTCGCTGAAGCGCGTCACGCTCGAGCTCGGCGGCAAGTCGCCCAACATCGTCTTCGCCGATGCCGATCGGAAGCTCGCTGCGGCCGGCGTCGCGCGCTCGATTTATCGTAGCCAGGGACAATCGTGTGTCGCGGGATCGCGGTTGCTCATCGACGAGCGAATCGCGGAGGATTTTATCGCGGCGCTGAAGGTCGAGATCGCGAAGCTCAAGATTGGCGACCCTCTCGCCGACGGCACCGAGTACGGCCCACTGATTTCGGCGGCGCACCGCGGGCGCGTGCATGCCTTCGTGGCTGAAGCCGTCGCTTCAGGCGCGAAGCTGCTCGCGGGCGGGGAGGCTCCGAAATCGCCGCCGGTCGGCTTCTACTACGCACCGACGCTACTCGATCACATCGATTCAAAATCTAAAGCAGTGCATGAGGAAATTTTTGGCCCGGTGCTGACGGTCGAACGATTCACCAACGAGGTCGAGGCCATCGAAAGGGCCAACGCCACGCGCTACGGCCTCGCCGCCTATCTGTGGACCTCGAACATCGACCGCGCGTTGCGCGTCGCCGAACAGATCAAAACCGGGATGGTCTGGGTCAACAGCTTTTTCCTGCGCGACCTGCGCACTCCCTTCGGCGGCGCGAAGATGAGCGGGCTAGGGCGCCAGGGCGGCCGCTTTGCGCTCGAATTCTGGACCGAGCCGAAGCTCATCTGCCTGGCCTACGGCGGAGAGGATCGCGATGGGTAAAGTCGCCGCAGCGATTTTCACGACTCACGTCCCGCGCCTGATGATCACCGACCCCGGCGCGCGGAAGGCGTACATGGGTAAGAACGTCACGACCTTCTACGACGCGATGCCCGCGCTCGCACGCGAGCGACTTAGCACGCTCGATTTCGACACCTTCGTGCTCTTCGACACGCACTGGTTTACGACGCTCGAGTACGTGATCAACGCGCACGAACGCCTCGCCGGCACGTACACGTCGGAAGAGTTGCCCGCGATGCTGCACGATCTCAACTACGACTATCCCGCCGATCCGGATCTCGCGCGAGAAATCGAGCGCACCGCGAAGGAGCACGGCATCCGCGCGCTCGCGTCGGCTGCACGAAATCTGCCGCTCCATTACCCAACATTAAATGTAATGTATTACTTCAATTCCGACGCGCGCCGCCGCGTGCTCTCGATCGGCGTCTGCCAGACCGCGTCCGTGAAAAACGATCTCGCCTTCGGCGCCACCGTCGGCGAGGCGGTCGGCAATTCGAATCGCACGGTCGTGCTTGTCGCTTCGGGTGGAATGTCGCATCGATTCTGGGATTACGATCGGATCCTCGACCACGCCTCCGCCGATCCCGCCGATATCAGTTCCACGGCGAATCGCCTCTACGACGAACGAATCATGGAGTGGTTCAAGACGGGAAATCACGCCGAGATTATCGCCGCTGCCGACGACTTCCGCGCGCATTGCTCGCCCGAAGGCCGCTTCTCGCACTACTTGATGATGGCGGGTGCGCTGGGCGCCGAGGCGTGGACCTGGCGCGGCGAGCAGTTCGGGCGCTACGAAGCCGCGATTGGAACGGGACAATCGATCTTTTTCTTCGCGCCGGAAAACCGCGGCGACGCCGCGGCTCATGGAGGTTCGCGCAAGTGAAACTCGTACACGCGACAATCGCGATGCTGGTGACGCCGTTTCACGATGACTATCGCCTCAACGAAGAGGCGCTCCGCGCCGAAGTGCGCTGGGCGCTCGCCAATGGCGCCGAGGGCGTGGTCGCCGCGCCGAGTATCGGCGAGTTCCTGCATCTGAACGAAGCCGAGCGCACGCGAGTGTTCGAAATCGTGATTGAAGAAGCGCGAAAGCGCCCGGGCGTGTCCGCGGTCGCGATGACTTCAGGAGCGACTACGCTCGAAACTCTCCACTATGCGAAAATCGCCGGGCGGCTCGGCTACGACGCGCAGCAGGTTATCCCGCCCTACTACTGGCGATGCGGCGAAGTGGAAGTCGAACGCCACTACAGGATGATTGGCGAGGCGGACGATCTGCCGGTCGTGATTTATCACAACCCTGCGCTCAGCAAATTCAACATCTCGCCGAAATTTGCGAGCCGCCTCGCGACGATTCCCGGCGTTGTCGCGTTCAAAGAGGTGCTGACGGATTTGCAGCATCTCGAGGCGCTCTACGACGAGGTCGCGGGCCGCGCCGAAATCTACAACACGTTTCGCGCGTTGCTCGCGGGCTTGATGCTTGGCGCAGCCGGCGGCTTTATCAATATTTTTGCCGTGCCTGCGGCTGCGGCGTTGCATCGGGCGTTCAAAGCCGGTGACTATGCGCGCGCCGAGGAAATCCAGCGCCGGCTGAATCGATGCTTCCCGCGCGGCGGCGAGGAAACGCTGGGACATCTCGGGACGACCAAAGTGACGGCGAGCGTCGCGACCGGAATCGAGATGGGACCGGCGCGACCCCCGTACATGGCGCCCGACGACGCCGCGGAGCGAATCAAGAAGCGCCTGCCGGCGCTCAAGGAGATCCTCTGAGATGGGCGCGCGCTCGGGCAACAACTACCTCTCGTCGATCAAAAAGCTCGGCGCGGAAATCTGGCTCGGCGGCGAGCGCGTCAAGGACCCAACGACGCATCCAGGCCTCGCGAATTGCGCGCGCTCGGTCGCCTCGCTCTACGACATGCAGATGGAACGTCCGGAGGCGATGACGTTTCGCCCCGAGCACGGCGGCCGTACCGGTATGTCGTTCATCATCCCGAAGAGCGCTGACGACCTGGTGAAGCGTTCGCGCATGATGAAGACATGGGCGGATTTCAGCGGCGGGATGCTCGGGCGGACGCCGGACTACTTGAACGTGAGTCTCGCGGCGATGGCTTCCGCGCGCGGCTTCTTTGCCGAGAGCGATCCGCGCTTCGGCGACAATATCTGGAACTATTATCGCGAGGCGCGCGAACGCGATTGGTGCGCGACGCACACGCTCGTGAATCCACGCGCGAGCCGCGCCCAAGGATGGGCGGGCCAGACCGACGCCGATCTCGCGCTCAAGCTGGTCGAGAAGACGAACGACGGAATCGTCGTGAATGGTTGCCGCATGCTCGCGACGCTCGCACCGCTTTCGGAGGAGCTGCTCGTCTTTCCTTCGACGGTGCTCCGCGCGGAGCCGGCTGCAGAGCCGTTCGCGCTGTCGTTCGCGATCAACTGCAACGCCAAGGGACTCAAGTTCCTCTGCCGCGAGACGTTCGACCTCGGCCGCCCGCACTTCGACCATCCTCTCGCCTCCCGCTTCGAGGAGCTGGACGCGGTGGTCGTATTCGAAAACGTGACGGTGCCGTGGGAGCGCGTGTTTCTCTGCGGCGACGTCGCACGATGCAACGCGCTCTACGCCGCGACCAACGCTGTAGTGCATATGATGCACCAGGTCGTGGTGAAGAACGTCGCCAAGAGCGAGTTCCTGCTCGGCCTCGCCGCGCGGATCGCCGAGGTCGCAGACGCGATGTCACTGCAACACGTGCGCGAGCGCATGGCCGAGATGATCATGACGACCGAGACGATGAAGGCGTGCCTTCGCGCGGCCGAAGCGGACGCCACGACCGACAAGTGGGGCGCGGTCGCGCCGGCACGCGGGCCGCTCGATACGGCGCGCAACCTTTTCCCGCGCCTCTATCCACGCCTCGTCGAGATAATCCAGCTCAACAGCTCAAGCTCGTTGATGGCGACGCCGTCGGAACGCGATTTTGCCAATCCTGCGGAACTTCCCGATCTGGAGAAGTACTTCGCTTCGGCCGACGCTGCAGCACGCGAGCGGGTCGCGCTGTACAGGCTCGCGTGGGACGTCGCATGCAGCTCGTTCGGCGGCCGGCAGGTTTTATACGAGCGCTTTTTCTTCGGCGATCCGGTGCGGATGGCGATGGCGCTGGTTGACAACACCGACCTGAAGCCGCTGGTCGATCGCGTCCGGCAGTTCCTCTCGCGCCCCGTCTAGTTGATGAAATTGTGGCTCCTGTTCGCGATGACTGGCGAGTCGGTGCCGCCCGTTCAATCTGACCAGCGGGGCATTCTGATGGCTAGCGAGGGCTTATCGCCGCGGCTATCGTCATAGGCAACGATGGCTAGGCTTCGCAAAGCAGCGAAAATCTGGGCCAAACCCAACGCGCGGGAACTGGCCGGGCATGTGATGATCGCGGACGATGGCCTGGTCTTCGCGATCAATCCGCCCGCGATCTTCGGACGCCGCGCACCGCTCGAGATCGAGATCGGCGCCGGCAAGGGTGAGTTCATTATCGAGCGTGCCGCGTCACGCCCCGAGCAAGACTTCCTGGCGGTGGAGCTTTCGGCGACGGTCTCACGCGTGCTGGCTGTGCGATGCGGCCGCGCGGCGCTCGAGAATCTTCGCGTCGCGAAGATGGATGCGCGAGCGCTAGTCAACGTCCTCCTCGCCGACGCGAGCGTCGCCGCATACCATGTTTACTTCCCCGATCCGTGGCCGAAGGGCCGCCACGTCAAACATCGACTCTTCACGCCGCAGTTCGCGAGCGGTCTCTATCGGACACTTGCGGCGGGCGGCACTATCTATATCGCGACCGACGTGCGTGAGTACGCAGGCGAAATTTTTGCGATGGTCGAGGGCGCGGGATTCATCCGCGCAGCGGAGGTTGCGCCGGGTGCGCGAACGACGGGATTCGCGCGCAAGTATCTCGCAGCCGGAAAACCGGTCTTCTCAGCGTCATTCCGCAAGCCTGCGCATGCTACATCGTCAAGGTGAAGCAAACGCAAGCCGGATGGTTGAAGTTGTCCAGAGGACAATGGATTGCAATGCGTACATGCCTTGAATAACCTTTTTCCGACCAGGGAATGAAGCGAAAACTAGCGATACTGGCAGCTTTGGTTCTGCTGTCCGCGTCAGCGTGCAGTCTGCGCAAGCATAAGCCGACGGACCAGGATTACTTCGCCCAGGCCCAGCAGAATTTCGCGAATCACGAATACAAGCCAGCTATCGAGAATTACCAGAAACTGATCGACGAATACCCCTTCAGTCCCGATGAGGAAGAGGCGGAGCTGAAGATCGGCCTCGCCTACTATCAGCAGAAAGACTACGCCGAGGCGATCGCGTCGCTCGACGACTTTCAGCGGATGCATCCGACCAGCAAGGAGCTGGACCTCGTCACCTACTACATCGCGATGAGCTACTACGATCAGATCGGGCGCGAGGACCAGGATCAAAGCAAGACCGAGGCGGCTCTCAAACGCTTCGAAGAGATCGAGCAGCGTTTCCCCGAGGGCAGTTTCGACGAGCTTGCGCGCGAGCATATAGCAGTATGCCGCGAGATGCTGGCGCGCCATCAGATGGTGGTCGGCAACTATTACTACAAGCGTGCCAACTTCCGCGCGGCCGAGTCGCGCTTCGCGGAGTTGATGCAGAAGTATCCGGACACTCCAGTCGCGCCGGACGCTCTGTGGGACCTCGCTATCGCGCTTGAAAAGGAAGGCAAAAAGTACTCCGCCGCGCAGGCATTCGCCGCACTCGAAAAGCATTTCCCCAACTCACCCTACGCGTTGAAGGCCCGCACCGAGATCCGCAAGCTCCACGAGTCGGTCGATACCGAAGAAGACCCACTGCCGATGGTGCTGGCGGAGACCGGGTATCCGACCACGTCGCAGCCCGACGCTGCCGACCAGGTACCGGTGCGCCAGCGTGGCGCAATGGACGAGGGCAGCTCACCGGGCTACGGCCCCGAAGGTCTGCCGATTCTCGCTTCGAACGATTCGACGAAATCGCACACTGCTTCGGATGCGGGCTCCGCGACGGACGGAAGCGGTTTGCAGCATTACGATAGCGGTGTGCCGGCACCGGGCGGCGTGCCGGCGCCAGGCGGTCTGCCTGCCGGCGCCGCGGCTCCGCCTTCAGCGGGAGTGGCGTCGGACTTGGCCGCATCCGGGACCAAGCCGTCCTCGGCGGGCGATTCGCAACTCACCTTCGGTGCGGACGCTGGCGCTGTGGGCTCTCCTCCGTCATCGCCACCACCTTCGGGCAACGGCAGCGATATGCTGAACCTCAACGCCGCGGCACCGCCATCGCCGGCGCCGAATCCTAATTTGCCGACAGAGGTCGCTTCGGCATCACCGCCGTCTTCACCGTCGCCTGAACCGCCGCCGCATGAATTATCTCCCGTGGGTGGCGGAGACTCGTCAGCGTCGGATTCGGGGTTAGTACCGAATAGCAGCGGCAAGTTGGAGCCGACGCAACCGATTCAGAATGATACGACTCCGGGCGCCAACTCGGCGCTCGCGGTTGCCCCGCCGCCCGAAGCCGGCCCCGCGACGCTGAAGACGATCCGGTTGTCGTCGAACGATCCGCCGCTAACGGTGATTTTCGATCTCACCGGGCCTGTGTCCTACAGCAAGGAGATTGAGCCCGACAGCCACGGCGGCTCGAAGATAACGGTCGTGCTCAAAGACGTCACCCCGGATCCAAGTATCGGCAAGCACGTCGTGTTCGATCGCTCGGTCTTCAAGGACTGTAACATTCTGAGCGATAAGTCAGGCACGACGATCGTGCTCAACATGCAGCCTATCCAGAGCTACTCCGTAGTGCCGCTCGACGATCCGGCGCGGCTCCTGGTGACGTTCACGCCGCAGAGCATGCCTGGCGAGAAAACGAGCGCGAATTAACGCCTCGCACCTCTCACCACTAAGACATCAAGAACACGAAGGGGCCGTTCCGCCTTTGTGTCCTTAGTGCGCTTGGTGGTTACAGAGCTCCTCGTCAGCCAAAGACATCGTCGAACTTGATCCCGACGAAGCGCAGCACCACCTCGGCATAGACCTTCAGCCCCCAGTTGAAGCCGTCAACCGGGATTCGCTCGTCGTTGCCGTGGAAGAGCGATCCGAACGGCATTTGACGATCGAGCTTGACCGGAGAAAATCCGTAACAGGCGGCGCCGAGCAGCGAGTAGAACTTGGCGTCGGTCGCGCCTGGGATCATCCATGGGATCGCGCGCGCGCCAGGGTCGTTGGCCTCGACTCGTTCGCGGATCAAATCAAACAGGGGAGTGTCCGGTGATGTCTCGACCGGAGGCGCCGTCTTTATCAGCTCGAAGGTCGGCACGGGACCGACGATTGCACGGAGCTCAGCCATGATGCTCTCCGGGTTCTCGCCGGGCAGCGTGCGGCCGTCGAGCACCACCCAGGCCTCACCGGGGATAACGTTGTCCTTATAGCCCGCGCGCACGATAGTCGGCGAAACAGTGTTCGATAGCATCGGCGCGAAGAGCGCACCCGCTGATTCGAGCTGCACGCCCATCGTCTCGAGCGTCCGCCGCATGAACGGCGACACCTTCTGGCGCATTGGCGTGCTAGTGATTTTCGCGATCGCTTCCGAGAGGCGCCCGATCGCGTTATGCCGTCGCGGCATCGAGCCGTGCCCGGGCGGAGCGTTGACTGTCATCTTGATCGTGACGAAGCCCTTCTCCGCCACCTGGATCGGATAGTAGCGGTTGTTGCCGAGATGGATCGTGAAGCCTCCCACCTCGTTCAGCACGAACGCCGCGCGCACGAGATCCGGATAGCGCTCGACCAGGAACTTGGCGCCCTCCTCCGAGCCGGCTTCTTCGTCGGCGACCGCGACCATCATCACGTCGCGGTCCGGTGTGACGCCGGTGCGCTTGATCGCCGACATCATCATCAGGTCCATCGCGCCCTTCGACTTCATGTCGATCGAGCCGCGGCCCCATACGCAGCCCTCGATCACATCGCCGCTGAACGGCTCGCGCGTCCATCCTGAGCGCTCGACAGGCACGACGTCGGTATGCGACGAGAGCATCAGCGCGCCTTTCGACGCGTCCGTTCCCGGAATCCTCGCGACGAGGCTCGCACGGGTGGGCTTCGACTCGCGGATCACGGAATCGATCCCGTCGCTTCCGAGTTGATCTGCTATATAGTCGGCCGCGATACGCTCGTTGCCGGGCGGATTGGAAGTGTTGAGCCGGATCAGCGCGCGCAGTCGCTCGAGCGCCTCGTCCTGGAACTGCTGCCACGAAATCTTCATGCGAAATAGTGACGCCTCTCAAACGCGGTCACGCGTCGATAACACGATAACCGCGCGCGAGGAAAGACGCATCCGGCGAATCGGTGGCTTCGTGGGTCATCGGCGGCTAGGCTCGATCGCGATGGCTTCGTCGGTGCAGATTGTCGCGATCGAACGTGTGATCGTCGCGGTCGCGGACCTCGAAGGCGCGCGCGACAGATGGTCGCGGGCGGGTTTTGCGATCCCGCCCGGCGAATTCAGCGCTGACGGCGTCAGTTTTTTCCGAATGGCTGCAGGAGCGGTCGAGGTCGATCTGGCTGCGGTGGTGAGGGGCGAATCGGGTGGCGCGCTCGCAGCAGTCATTGGCGAGGCGACGGCTCGCGGCGGCGGAATTATCGGATGGATCTGGGGACACGATTCGCCGATACGGGCAGAATCGACGAAGACAATGGCGCTCCCGGGCCTCGACGGCAAGAGTATCGCGGCGCAAGCATGCCCGCCGGGGATGCCCGCAGTGTTCACCGCATCGACGACGATCTCAGGCGACCTCGAAGCGCGGCGCGCCACGCTACGTGAAATCTGCGGTGCCAATCAGAACACGGTTGCCTATCTCGAGCACATCGTCGTGAGGACCCCGGTGCTGGAGGATGCGATCGCTGCGAACGAGGCGATGGGAGTGCCGTGCAAGCGTATCCGCGACGCGGGTAACGGCGCGCGGCAGGCGTTCTTCAAACTCGAGCAGACTGTGATCGAGGTGGTGGCCCCCACGCACCACGACTTTGGATGCTGGGGACTCGCGCTGATGTGCACCAACATCAGGCGCGCGGTCGATCACGCTCGCGTGTCGGGTCTGGAAGCCACCGAGCCGAAGGACGCCATCCAGGGCGGCATGATCGCACGTATCGTCAAGCCGCTCGACGGCGTCGCGATCGCATTCATGCAAGCCGGCCCCCGCCGCGACACCTGAAGTGACGGCTTAGCCCGATACCTTGCGCGTGGGCTCTGACACGCTTTCTGGCAATTCGATAACGACCGCCTTGTAAGCAAGCGCCATCGCTCCGTGACGGTGACCATCAGCATAAGAAGGACGAGCTTCAGCACTTCAGCCTGAATCACGGCCAACGCAGATATCGTTGATTCTGGTGGCGAAGCTGGAAGGTGATTCCGACGGGCGCTTCGAAAGCGCCGTGCGAAAAGATCTCGAAGAATGCGCGCGAGGCCATTCGCTTAGGGTGCAAAACGATGACGCGGTCATTGACCCTGCCACTTCAGTCAATCCGCGCGGCCAGGTAACCAACTTCGAGACCCTGCGATTGCCGAAAAAAACGAGGCCGGATGGCTGTTCTGGGGCTCAGTCGAGAGCGCAGCGACAATAGCGTCGGCGCGCTCTGGCTCACCACCTTTCTCCCTCAGTTCGGCCGCTCTTTCTCGACGGCAGGATTCAAACTGCCGGAACTTCAGCTCGATCAACTCGAACCAGTGCTGAAGCTAGTCCTCGCGGTGTACGGCGAGTCGGATTTGCCACGGATGCGGGCGATGATCGCGGAAGTGCAATCGATGACGCAATCGGCGAGCCGGAATCCCGCCGTATTGGCCGATACCAGGGCGCGGCTCTACTTTGTGACCGCCGACCGCGGCCTTCGATTCAGGCGAACGCCATCACGATCCCGATTTGCTCCGCACCGCGGCCTCCGATTACGAGCGGGCGATCGCGGCATGGAATCCGGAACGCGATCGGCTTGAGATCGGCCTCGCAGAGCACGATCGCGCCGACACCTTGAAGCTCATCGCGGATGAGGAAAAAAGGCACCGCGTCACTGGAATTGGGGATTGCCGGCCCGCGCAAGGCCGTGGACGCTAATTCCGTGCGGACCGAACCGATCGACCGCGCCGAGGCGCAACTCGTGCTCGGTGACCTGCTGATAACCTCGGCAAACGCAAGGAGGATATCGATCTCGTCGGGCAAGGCACCGCCCCGCTCTCCGAGTCGCTGCTTCAGTTCTCGCTCGAATCCAATCCGAGCGGCTGGCGCGACGCGCAGAACGAGCGCGGCTTAGGGCTTGAGTTCCTGGGCGAGCGCGCACAGGACGTCAAGAATCTCGAAGCGGCGCGCCAATGTTTCACCGCGGCGTTGAAGATTGAAGATGTCAACCACGATCCAGACGGTGGGTCCTGGTCGATGGGCAATCTCGGCACCGCGCTGATGGCGCTCGGGGAGACCGACGCAACCCCGAACTGCTCGAAGCTGCTGCCGCGACCGAACAAGAAGTTATCGAGGTGGCGGCGCGCGATAAAATGCCGCTCCGCTGGGCTTCGAGCGAGGTTGGCCTCGGCAACGCCTCTAAGAAGCTGCGCATGAGGCGGATCAACGGCACCGATCTGCCAAACGCAGTGGCCGCCTATAGCAAAAGCGCGCACCGTTTACACGCAAGAAGACTATCCGCTCGATTGGGCAGTGACCCAGCTGGATCTCGGTCACGCGCTCGCACAACTCCGCGAGCGCAACGCCGACCCTACCTATTTGCATCAGGCAGCAGATGCGGACAGAGAAGCGCTCAAGGTCTTCTCGCTCGATAACTACCCGAACTCCGAAGCGCTCCGCTCTTTTCAGGACGCGGTGAAGGAGATTCGCTTCTCAAAACAGCTTTTTGCCTGGGAGCCGCCCAGACCGCGGTCGGCAATGCCTACGTGGACCTCTCGGACATCAGTTATTCGCGCGATCTGATGGACAAGGCGGCGGCCGCCTATAGCGAGGCGCTCAAGGTCTACACCCGCGTCAAGGATCCGTCCAATTGGGCGTGGACCAAATACAACCTCGGAGCCGTCTATTACGAAATCGGCGCGCGCGAATCCGGCACCGAGCATCTGCAGATGGCCACTGAGTCGCTGCGTGAAGCGATGTCTGTGCTATCGAAAGACAAAACTCCCGGGCAGTACCGGCAGACGCGCGCCAACCTCGAACAGACGCTCGATGCGTTGCGCAAGCGCGGCGGCTTCGGCTGAGGCGCGAGTCCCACTTCACCTCTACCGCAGGCGGTCGAGTTGCGCCAGGCGTGAGCGGGTCACAGGGGTGTTTGATCGATGAGCAGTGAAAAATTGATCGATGCTATCTGTGCAGTCGCCTGACCGTAACTTTGTCAGCTTTGTTCGTATCTCCTGGCTATGCCCATCGGTTGGAACGTGCGCCAGGGGCGGACGCTGATTGCCGCCGCGATACCTAAGAATCACTTCGAAAGCAGGCGATCCAGCTCGGCCAGGCGGGAGCGGGTTTGCTCGACCATGCACGAGCGGTAGAGCTGATTGCCTTCGATGCCGCCGCCCGATCCGGCTTCGTGCCATCGGCAATCGGCCTCGCGAAATCCGGCGAACGCCTTCTCCGCGGATAGGAAAGCCGCTTGCGCGTGCATCCCCGGATTGGCCGCGTCGAGCGCGCGCATCTCGTTCGTCATGCGCTGACTAGCAGCATCGAATTCGGCCTGGCTCTTCTCGCGCAGATTCTCGAGGCATCGCGCGACCGCGGCCGCCGACCTGAAGCCGCTATTGCATTCGGCGAGCGCACCGCGGCTCGCCTCCTTCGCCTGCGACGACATCACGTCCTGGAGCTGCTCGGGCGTGTAAAATCCGCGCGCAGCCTGTGCCCGCGCGTTCGCCGCGATAAGCATCGAAGCAACGATAGCGAACGCCGCGCCGGCGTGGATCGTCTTCATGGCGTCCGCACCTACCTGCCTTTGAACTCCGGCGGACGCTTGCTCATGAACGCCTGCAGACCCTCCTGGAAGTCACCCGAGCGGAACAGCAGCAT
>JASHQJ010000016.1 GCA_030037595.1 Candidatus Binataceae bacterium | reverse complement strand
AGAAGGAGAGCAATTTATGATTGACGAAATCGAACAGACCTCTCACACGGAAAATCAAATCGTGCCCGCCTGGTACGCGATCGCGGCGGGCAGCGCCGTGGTCTGGCGGAAACCGATCGGCGTGAAGCGATTCGGCGAGGCGTTCGTACTGTGGCGCGCCGATGACGGCCGCGTCGTATGCATGCCCGATCGATGCTCGCATCGCTCGGCGGCTCTCAGTGCGGGCAAGCTCCGCGACGGATGCCTCGAATGCCCGTATCACGGACTTCGCTTCGATTCGGCTGGCCGCTGCGTGCTGATACCGGCCAACGGCGTTGGCGCTCCAGTTCCGCCGGGCTTCGCTCTGCCGACCATCAGCGTGCGCGAAGAGCACGGAATCGTGTGGCTCTGGCGCGGCGCGGGCGAGCCCGCGCGCGACGTTCCGTGGATCCCCGGGGCGAGCGAGCCTGGAAGCGGCAGCGCAGAGTACTGGTACGACCTGAACGTTCCGTATCTCCGGATCGTCGAGAACCTGCTCGACTTTCATCACTTCCCTATCCTGCACAAGACGATGCTTCCCGGCATCGGCACGCGCATGGATGAGATGGATGCGCACGTCGAGGACGGCATCCTCGTGTTCAGCGCGACGATGCGTTACGAGAAGCCGGGTGCGTTGAAACAAGACACGCCAATGAAGGCGTGGTTCGCGCTGCCTTCGGTCGCGCTGATCGAGTTCGGTGGCTTTTACGTCAACTATTTCCTCACGCCGATTGACGACGAGCGCTGCTGGATCTATGCGCGTTATCGCTCGCCCAAGGCGGGAGGACTGCTTGGAACCGCGCTCGGAAAGATCGCGGCTCGGTACGATCGCGCGATATTCATCTTCCAGGATCGCCACGCGCTGCTCTCGCAAGCGGATCTGCCAGGCGATTTCTCGAAGTTCAAGCTTTATCCGGCAGATCGCGCGCTGGCGCTTTTCTTCGGGATGCGCCAGCAGGCGATCCTCGAAGCGAATCGGCGCGAAACGGTAGGTTCTAGCGACGCTGCCGCTGCAGCCGGCTGATTAGACTGGCGAGAGTTCGAACGGGGCGACGCCGTCTTTGAGCAGCCCGCGGCCGGCGCGGCAGCGCCCTGCCTTCACCGCATCGATAAACTCGCGCTCGTTCTTCACCCGATGGTCGAGCAGCGTCGTTACGCATCCGACTGAGTTGGCCGAATGCGAGTCCGAGCCCGCCACCTCCGGCCGCCCGAGCACGCGAGCGACCTGGAGCGCGAACTGATTCTCGTCCTCGCCGCAGGCCCCATTGAGTACTTCGATCGCGTCGACCAGCTCGAAGAGCTCGAGCTTTGCTGCACGGTCGGGATGCGAAGGATCGATCGGCTCGGAGTCAGGGTTGATGAACGAGAAGCGCGGATCGAGCTTGTAGCGGAACGGGTGATTTGCGATCAGCAGGCCGCCCTCCCCGTCCACGATTCGGCGTAGTTCCGGCAGCTTGTAGATTCCGCCGACGTAGCGCTCGAGCCCAAAGGCGCCGACGTGGCCCATTTCGGTAGTCACTTCCATCCCTCGCAGCACGACGACACCTGCTTCGGCGGCGAGATCTGCCAGCTCAGCGAGGTCCCACATGTTGTCATGCTCGGTGATGCAGATCGCACCGATGCCAATCGCCTTCGCGCGATTGATCAGATCGGCGGGCGCCAGATTGGAATCCGCGCTGCCGCGATTGGTATGAAGGTGGATGTCGATCGTGAAGTAGGCCCCCGGCAGGTGCCCGCTTCCTGCGTCTGCCATGCGGCGTAGCTCTACTTGGGCGGCTCGCTCGCGAGCGTGATCTTCTTCATGTGGTCGCCCTTCTGAATCTGATCGACCACGCTCATGCCCTTAATCACGCCGCCGAAAACTGTGTAGTCGCCGTCGAGTCCCGGCTGCGGCTCGAGGCAGATGTAAAACTGGCTGCCGCTCGAATCCTTATTGGGATTGACGTTGTCGCCGAGCCGCGCGGTCGCGACACTGCCGCGCAGGTGATGCTCGTTCTTGTCGATCTCGGCGGGGATCGTGTAGCCGGGACCGCCGCGGCCGGTGCCGTCGGGATCTCCACCTTGCACGACGAAGTCTGGCACGACGCGATGGAACGTCAGGCCGTCGTAGAAGCCCTTTTTCACCAGCGCCTCGAAGTTGGCGACCGTTTTGGGCGCCACGCTCGGGTAAAGTTCGATTACGAAGGTGCCGCGATCAGTATCGACGATTGCGTAGTGGCCGGTGTTGCGCACGGGAACTCCATCCGTCGAGCCATTGCAGGCCGAGGCGATCGCAAGCACCGCCATGAAAGCCGCCAGGCACGGTAATAGCGCCAGTTTTCTTATCATTGTCCTCTCGTTCTTGAGACCCCTTTCAACTATTCGAGGCGAGCGATCCGCGCAAGGCGGGTTCGCACGCGCGCGACTTCACCCGTTGATGAACTTCGCGACCGCGCCGGCGACCTTAGCCGGCTCCTCGAGCGGCATCATATGCGCGCCGCCTTCGATCATCTCGACCTTTGCTTTCGGGATACGCTTCTTGAACTCCTCGGCATATACAGCCGGCAGCAGCCGATCGTTCTTGCCCCACAAAATCAGCGTCGGCGCGGCGATGCGATGCATCCGCTTACTGAGGCCCTTATCGGGAAGCGGCCACATGAACTTGCCGGTGCATCCTAGAGCCCACGTGATGCGGATGAAGCCGGGCTGGTCCTCGGGGTTCAGGATGATCCGCTTCTGCGCGGGATGGTGCTCATCCTTGAACAGCAGCTTCGGCAGGTCGGCCTGCGGCGTCACGATGTAATTCTTGATCGGCGAATCGTCGCGCCAAAGACCCAGCGGGCTGATGAGCGCGAGCTTGCTCACGCGCGTCGGATCGGTGGCTGCGATTTCCGCTGCGACCATCCCGCCGAAAGAATGACCGACGACAGCCGGCGCCTCGAGCTTAAGCTTGTCGAACAGGTCGTAATAGAAGAGGACGAGGTCCCACATGTCGTCGAGCGCTTTATAGGCGTCCTCGTCGCCGGATGTGAGCCCAGGATGCTCGGGCGCGTAAACGGTGAAGTTCTTCGCGAGTTCATCGACGAGTTCAGTCTCGATCGGGCCGTAGCCGCCATGCAGATAGACCAGCGGCGCGCCCGCGCCCTGGATTTTTACCTTGGGATGGACCTTGTCGCCCCATACGCTCAGTAGCTGTTCCTTGGTCGCCATCTCGTGCCTTCCGGAAATTCCTTGGAGTCGAAAATGAGGCCGGCCGCGAGGGGCCGGCCTCACGGTTCATAATCTTACGATCGTCGCCGCGTCAGCGCGCCGCCGCCGTGTGCGCCGCGCCGTTGCCCGTGATCCGCGTGCGCGGTCCGCGCATCCCCTCAGGCCACCACTTGTTCTCCCATTCGCCTTCCCAAACGTCGCGGAAGTGCGGCAGCACCTCGGAGCAGAACAGGTCGATGTTCTTGAGCGTGAGGTCGTGCGGCATCGAACCGAGGTGCAGCAACACCATCAGGTTACCAACGCGCAGTTTCTTCACCGCGTCCATCAACTGCTGCCGCACGGTGGCCGGTGAGCCCGCGATCACGAACTGATTGTCAACGAAGTCCTTGTATTTCCAGGTCGGAATCTTCGCCATCAGGTCGAAAAGCTGCGGGTTCAGCTTGGTGACACTGTTGACCAGGCTCTTGTAATCCTGGTTGCCGGGGACGGGGAAATACTCGGGCAGGATGTGGAGGCATTTGTCGTAGAAGTACCGGATGTGCGGGTAGTACTCCTTCTCGGCGCTCGCGTCGGTCTCCGACACGGCGACGAGCTGCAGGAATCCGGCGCGAAATGGATTCGGATCGTGATTGCCCTTGGCCACGAAGTCCCACCATCCGTCCATCACGCGCTTGCCGAAGTTGTTCCCCCAATAGGAGAGGAAGCAATAGCAATGGTCGTTGCGCGCCGAGAAGTCCCAGGTGCTGAGGCTGCCCGAGCCGGGAATCCAGACGGGCGGATGCGGCTGTTGGATGGGCCGCGGCCAGATGTTGACCATCGGCAATTTGAAGTACTTGCCGTTCCACGCGAAGATTTCCTTCGCCGTCCATGCCTTTATGATCAGATCGTGCGCCTCGTAATAGCGCTCGCGCTGCTCGATCGGCGAGATCCCGTAACAGAGGTTAACGTCCTGCGACGTGCCGAGCGGCATCCCGGCGACCATCCGGCCGCCGCTGATGCAATCGATCATGCCGTACTCTTCGGCCACGCGAATCGGCGGGTTCGAGGTCGGCAGCGTCGAGCCCATCTGCACGATCGCGC
>JASHQJ010000088.1 GCA_030037595.1 Candidatus Binataceae bacterium | reverse complement strand
GGCTGGCCGTGATTGCGGAACACGTAAAGACAATCGAGGCGCCGTTTCTCATACGCTCGCTGAATGATTTCCAGAAGCTCACCCCGCAAGGGGAGCGGCCGACCATCCTTGTTTTTGTTCACCTCGGGACGGAGGCAAAGTTCACTACCCGGTAGATCAACGTCGCGCCATTCGAGCGTGCGCATTTCGCTGACCCGCCATCCCGACAAGTAGAGGAAGGTCACCGCGTCTTTCAGGTGGTTCGGCAAACCATCGCGCAAAGCAATGAAGGAGCCATGATCCAGGAACCCACGTCGCGCGTTGTTCTCCTCAAGCAATGGAATGTACGGCGCGGATTTAATTTTGCCCGCGCGAGTCGCCAGCGTAAACGCGCGCTTCAAGGCAGCGAGCTCGCGGTTGATGCTCCCATTCGCGGCACCCTCTTTCTGGCGCTCTCGGACGAACTTAGCAATTCGAGCGGCGGTTATGTCCAGGGCACGGTCCAGCCCGAAGTAATCTTTAAGGTGTCGGATTGAGAGTCGAACGGAGTCGAGAGACCGTTTGCCATTGATCTCGTAGTCGGTCAGCAGAATTTTGGCCATATCTTCGACCGTCAAGCGCTCCTCGGTTGGGCCAACCAAATTACCATTGGCTACTTCACCGATCCGCTTCTCCAGTAATTTGCGCGCCTGGCTTTCGCTGTCAGAGCGCGAACTCTCACGATACTCTTTCCCACGATAGCAGTAGGCAATCCAATAGACCGAGCCTCGCTTGAAAACGCGTCCTAGGCCCCTCATCGAGAGACGCGCTCCATCGTCTGATGCAATACCAATGATGCAATACCAAAAACAGTGATCGTTCCTTGCACCTCAAAGGCGCATAGCGAGCACGAAGGATCCCCTTGTGCGAGAAGTCAAATCCTTTTCGCTCAGTGATCCTAACGAAAATAGATCAACGTTTGGTTTGTCTCGTGTCAACGAAACGAGCGAGGATTTATGAGCTGCGTCGTTCAATGACTATGCTCGTCTATATACAGTGTAAGATGAAGTTTCAGGCTACAGTACTGCACTTGTGGAGTTGGGTGTTAAGCAGATTTTTATCGTCTCGTAGGATACGCAATTTAATTAGCACCGGATTACCTGCGAACTCTTGCAGGGAATCGGCCGTTCAGTTTGTAGGCCCGCTGTTCACAATTCCGGCAGCGATGAGTTCCTCAAACTGATTGCCGTATCCAACCTCATTTAGGATCTCCCTCGCGTGTCGTCCCAACGGCGGTGCCCCAAAGAGCGGGACAAGCGGCGTTCTTGATAGTTTGGCGGGCGACCCTACATTTCGGACATCCCCGATCTCGGGATGGTGTCTAACGACGCTCAGCCTGCGCTGTTTGACAAGGAGACTTTCCATGCTCTCCTCATAGTTAACAAGAACGCAAGCGCTCATCCCTGCCGAGTTGAGTTTGACGGTCCACTCCTCGGCGGTTGCAGATTGAAAGCGCGATTCCAGAAGTAGTTCGAGATCGTTAGTTGGAGTTGCGTTGATACTTTCCAGGCCTGTTACCTTGGCAAGCCGATCCAGATCGCCTTCTTGATGCGCAGCAAGGAAGAACCACTTGTCACTTGATTTGTAGAAGCGATGGAGCGCTCCCCAGCCTTTCGCGTCTTGTCCGCGCGGCTCGTCCCACGCGTGCCCTGCGTAATCAATCATAAATGGAATCTGCAGGAACGTACCGCTCCGAGACAGCGCAGCCTGCACGCGCTGACCCTCGCCGGTTTTCATGCGATGGAACAGAGCCAACAAGATCGCGAATGCAGACAGATGGCCCGTGCTGAAATCGCAGAGTGGCCATCCGGCGCGCTCCGGAACTTTATCGGCTCCGGCGCGGACTTGCATTCCTGTTACCGCCTGCCCCAATTCCTCGTGCCCTCGGTAGGTCGCTCGATAACCGCCCTCCGCGTGACAGTTGATCGACGAGTAGATAATATCAGGGCGCAATCGCCTTAAGTCTGTCTCTCCAAGACCGAGTTTTTCAGCAGTTCCGAGACTGAAATTCTGATGGAACACGTCGGCGCTCTCGACCAATCGCTCCACGACACTTCGGCCCAGCGGCGATTTCAGATCGAGCAAGATGCTCCGCTTACCGTTGTTCACGTAGAGATGAGCCATCGTCGCCATCGGATTCTCAAAGCGTGGATTATTGATTTTGATGACGTCTGCACCGTATTCGGCGAGAATCCGGCACGCAGTTGGCCCTGCGAGAATCTGCGTCGTATCTAGTACTCGAATCCCGGCGAGCGGCAGTACCGCTTCGCCTGTCTTAAGAGTTTGGCGTGTATCGCCCGACGAGATATCGGCAAGTATCGATTCTCGATCTGAGCTCAGCGGATGCCGCGGTCCCTTCGCTCGCATCGGAGTCTCTGACAGGCTCGCGGGGTAGCCCGCCTGCGATGTAGGACCTAACTCGGGATCGCCCACTGAGATCACGCAGCCGCTGTCACGCGCGTGATCGTCACGCAGCCATTCAGCAGTGGTCTGGCAGGCCGCGATTCCGTTACCCGCCTGTAGATTAGCGACTCGTTCCCACTCAACAGCGCTACGAGTTTTGAACACCTCTGTCAGAAGCGTGCGGAGCCTTTGCACACGTTCGGGATCAGGCTGAAAGATGTCTGTGAGGCCGGATTTGTTCGCTTCCTTGGGAAGGAATTTTTCGGCGAACCATTTGAATCCGCGAAGAGGAGGTGACAGGTCGATCCAGCGGCCGTCAGCGCATTGATAGCGGCCGATCGCGGCCATGTTGATTTTCAATGGAGGCGCACTTTGAGGCTTACCGACGATGGACTGCGCGGCAACTCCCATCATTTCGAAGCAAGCATCAAACAATGGAACCTCGATGCGCTGTCCGCGCCCGCACCGCTCACGCGCGATCAACGCCGCAACGATGCTGTGGACCGCAATGAAGGCGGCATAGCTCGATGCTAACGGGAGGGCAGTATAAACCGGGCCCTCGCCCTTTTTAAAATAGCCAGCAAAGCTCGGCGGATCGTAGATACCCGCCGCGGTGCATACGATTCCTTCCCAACCCGCCAGCGCCGCCCGCGGATCGTCTTCACCAAAGCCTGGAATCGAACAGTAGATCAGCCGTTGATTTGCGTCCGTCATTTCGAGCGGACCGAGACCAATGCGCTTCATCACACCAGGTCGGAAGCCTTCAATCGCTACATCAGCCGACTGGACGAGGCGGCGTGCCACGTCAAGATCGCTTGCGTTGTGAAGATCCAGAACGATGCTGCGTTTACCACGCTGCAGGATCGCGTTTGAGGGATGGTCCCACCGCGGTCCACCAGGTGGATCGATTCGGATAACGTCGGCGCCGCTGTCGCACAGCATCATCGCCGCCAGAGGCGCCGCGACGTATTGGCCAAAATCGATGACGCGAATTCCTTCCAATGCAGACCTCATTGGCTTTCCTCGAATTTTAGACGTGGAGCCAATCCGCTTGACCGTTTCAGCGACTATTGCTAGACACACTTGAAATTGCAAGTGCATACACTTGGTGGAGATGAAATTGAGTCGGTCCGAAAGAAACAGAAAAGGCGCGCCTCTAAGGGTCGCGCGCGCGCTGAGCAGCGTCAGGCAAATTCACGATGAACTGCGGACCATGATTCTGGGCGGCAGCTTCGAACCCGGTGCGCGCCTGTCCCAGATTCAATTGGCGCAACAGCTTCGCGTGGGGCGGACGCCGCTGCGCGAAGCACTCCGGATGCTCCAGCAGGAAGGATTGATTGTCGCCGAACACAACAAGCGTCCGCGTTTGCTCAGCTTCGACCCGGAGACGATCGACACAAACTCCGCTGAGGTTATCCTGCTATTTTCGCTGGCGGCCGCTGCGTCAGTTCCAAGACTTAACGACGATGACGTAGCCGCGGTTCGAAATGCTTTGAAAGATATGCGCGCTGCTCTAGAGCGCGAAGATCTGAATGACTGGCTCAGGGCCGATCTGCGGTTTCATTCCGGCGCGTTCGTACATTCCGGTGCACCGCTCATTGCGCGACTCAAACGCGTCTGGGACGAGAATCAATACTATCTGCGATTCCTGATGACGCGGGAAAATATTCCCTGGGAAAAGATCGACGATGAGCACGAGACGATTCTTGAAGCCTGCGCGGCTCGAAACGGCGAACTAGCCTGCAAGTTGATTGCTCGGCATATCGCAGGCGGCCATATCGCGCTCCTGGCTCATGCCATGCCCGACAAAGAACCACGCATGATACGCGCGGCGATGCGTCTGATCGTTCAAAAGCCCGAACTCGTAATGCCAAAGCGTACCGCTCGCGCGTAAGACAAATCGCGCCAAGGAGATACCAATGAGCACAGTTGACGAGCTGACCGGTCAGAAAGTCGAAAAGACTGCCCTCACGATCAATTCCAGTGACGATTTCGCGCGGCTGCGAGGCATGTGGTCGCAGATGCCGATGATCCCAAAGGTGACTCGGGTTGAGGAAGCTCCGACCGTCAAATTTCCGGGATCTACTATTCACGTGTTGCTCAACGGCGAAGAGAGCGGCGGTTCGGTCTCGGTCTTCTATCAGGTGGTGGAGCCCGGGTTCGGTGCGCCACCGCATCATCAGCCAAATGAGGAAGAACACTTCTTCATTTTGGAAGGTGAGATGGAAATGACTATTGGCAACCAGACGATCCACGCAACGCCGGGAACCTTTGCTTTCGCCCCGCGCAACGCGACTCATGCCTTCAAGAACAACAGCGACAAAGTATGTCGCTTTCTTACCTGGAATTCGCCCGGTGGCCACGAGCGCATGTTCGAAGCCGGTCAGCGGATGGCCCAAGAACGCATGGGAGACCCGGAAGCGAGGCGAAAGATTCTGACTGCGCACGATACGATCTTTCATGATCCGTCGCCTACCACGCGCGGCGTCAACAGTTAATTCACGACAGCTCGTCCGACGGGCTCGGTTGCAGTGACGCTCGCGCTCGAGGAGCCGACACAAAATGAAAGCCTCATTCTTTTGCACCAATAGCTACTTGTCTCCGGAGCCGTTTCAGCGGCCGGGATGGCCCACTCCGCCGCATCTATCCAAGCCAGACGTCAGCGCACGTTCTGCGGAGTCTGCTCTAAAGCAGGCTGAGCTTGCCGACGAAGCTGGTTTCGATTGGATCGCGTGCTCAGAGCATCACTACATGCCTGGGCTCCAGACCGCGAACCCCAACATTTTTGCCGCCGCACTGACCCGAGTAGTGAAACGTGCGCGTATTGCCGTGCTGGGACCACTCGTGTCGATGACGAATCCGGTGCGGACTGCGGAAGAGCTCGCTATGCTCGATCAACTAAGCGGCGGTCGCCTAATCGCTCTTTTTCTTCGAGGCACGCCTAACGAATTTCTCGCATACGGAGTGAACCCTCAGGAGACCCGCGCTCGAACTCAAGAGGCTAGTGAACTTATTGTCAGGGCTCTGACTGAGCCTGAACCCTTCGGTTGGGAAGGCAGGTACTTCCGCTTCCGGACGATAGCCGTGTGGCCGCGAGTTATACAGCGACCACACCCGCCGCTCTTCTATTCCGGTAACAGCATCGAGTCTGCGACGTTCGCTGCAGAGAATCATTTCGGTCTGGGAGTCTCATACTACCCACCGCATCTGGTCGCTCAACTGACGGGCCACTACCGAAACGAATGTGCGAAGCGCGGATGGAATCCGGTTCCTGATCAACTCATTTTTCGGACCTTCGTTGGAGTCGCCGAAACCGACAAGGAAGCGAACGCTATGAAGGGCAGGTTCTTCGGTCTTGGCGCGGTAATCGCTGCGACCTCGCAGGGCCGTGCGGCGGCGATGGGTATGCCCAAGTTAGACGCCGGTCTTGCAGCCAAGGAGCTCGGCACCGATGCCGACGGAAAGAATTCCGCAGCAGACAAAGGGCAAGCGGGTTTCGGATTCGGTGGACTTCAGTTCTGTGGCAGTCCCGACACAGTAGTGAAGCAAATCGCCGAGTTTCACGAATTGACAGGTGTCGGCGTACTCGACGTTTCATTTGGCGGTGCGGGATTAACTCCGGAAGAGTCGCAAAGATCGTTTTATCTATTTTCTCGTGAAGTTCTGCCTCGCATTCGTAGTATTGGCACGGAGTCATTCTCTGCATCCAACCCGAGTGCTGCTGCCGGTTGAGGATCATTGCGATGAAAAAGTCAGACAATCACCAGGCGAGCTCCAGCGACGGCGTTGAGCTCGCGTACGCAGATGCGGGTTCAGGAAAAGTCGTTTTCGTGCTGCAGTCAGGAACCGGAACTCTCGCTGACGGACTTACTGACGGTCATCGTGTCATCGCATTTAATCTGGGCGATTCGCGGGACCGACAAAGCATCGCGCAGTCGCTGCGGCGAACGGCTAATCAACTAGCTATAGGGAAATACTCACTGGTGGCGCAGTCTGAATCTGCGCCGGCCGCGATCGCACTCGCGATTGAAAACAGCGATTCAGTAGATTCCTTGGTCCTCGTATCGCCCAATGACGTATCGAGCAGCCCTGCGCTCGAGCAGATCAATACACCCACTTTGGTGCTGGTCGGAACGCGAGATCGGGCAGCTACGATTGAAGGGCGCGTTTGTGCGCGCCGAATTCCGAAATGCTTCTACACGTTGGTTTATGACGCGGGTCCCGAGATCGGATCAGATCGTCCGCAAGCTTTGTATGCAGTAATGAGAGAATTCCTCGAACGTCGCGAGACATTCGTGATCGCACAGGACTCTTCCGTCATCAATCCATAGTTTTGTGTTTGGTGACACGGCCGGGGGAACTGCCAATGAAATTCAATTTCCGTCCTTACGTTCCAACGACTGAGGACATTGAGCGATCAAGGTCGCCGGAAGTCCGAGCCTTAGTCGGAAAAAGACTTGGAGACCTTTTCTCCTCCTGGCGTGCCCTCTACGAGGCTCCTTACATAGGTGTTACGAGCGACGGCAAAGTCGTCAAGGACTTGTACTCACTTCGGCCGAATGCCGCTCCGACGAAGACCATGATGAAGGCTGCAAGCGATCTGCTGGCTGCCATTTCCGATGAGCAGCGTTCGGCAATGGTCTTTCCGATCGACGCCCGGCAATGGCGCTCGTGGAACAACACCCCATTGTGGATTTACGAGTTCGGACTGCTTATGGAAACGCTTCCCGACGCTCAACGGGAGGCAATTCTCGAGGTGGTTCGCGCAAGCCTCAGCGCACGCGGCTTCAATCTGACTCGCGACGTCATGCGTCTGAATCAGTTTCTTGGAGAATTGGTTCAGAACACCAAAATGCTCGGTGAGTGGAGCTATCGATTCAGTCTATTTGGATCCCCTTCGATGACTGAGCCGTGGGGATGGCAGCTCTATGGACATCACCTGGCGCTCAACTGTTTTGTTCTGGGAGAACAGATGCTGCTGAGTCCGACGTTTATGGGCGCCGAGCCGCCATGGATCGATAATGGTCCGCACGCCGGCGTTCACCTCTTCGAGGACCAGGAAGAAGCGGGCTTGCGCGTAATTCGTGCTCTCACGAAGAAGCAGCAGGACAAGGCCATCATCTACCCGTCAATCCTGAGCAAAGATCTGCCTCCTGAGCGCAAGCATTCAGATGACGGACGCCATTGGGGCGGTGCTTTCCGGGACAATCGAGTCATTCCATACGAAGGAATCAACGGTGCTGATCTCACGACGGAACAGCGCAAGCTGATCCTCGATCTGGTCGACGTTCATGTGAGCGCACTTCCCGAAGGTCCACGGAAGGCACGGGTAGATGATGTCGAACGCCATCTGGGCGAAACGCACTTCGCCTGGATCGGAGGCTTCGGTGACGAGAGCGCCTTCTACTACAAAGTGCACAGCCCGGTGGTAATGATCGAATTCGATCATCATCCGGGAATTCTACTGACCAACAAGGAACCGTCGCGCGCACACGTACACAGCATTGTCAGAACTCCGAATGGCAACGACTACGGGGCTGATCTGCTGCGCCTCCACTATCAGCATTCGCACAAGAATCATCGACCAGGAGAGTAAGACCGACCATGCAACACATCATTCCAGTCGATTTCTCGAAGTTCCCACGGGGATGGCATAGTGAAATTCTCGCGAGCCCCAAGACTGGCGTCGATAGCTGCTATGTAATCTGCTCGCGTGTCGAACCCGGCGCAGCTGGACCGAAGCTGCATACCCACCCAGCCGATCAATTCTATTTCATCATCTCAGGAACTATGCGGGTGCAGCTCGGCACTGAAGAATTCTCCGTCGGGGCTGATACTCTGGTGTCGATACCCCAGGGTACTCCGCATTGTAATTGGAATCCGGGAAGCGAGACTGAGATTCACCTCGAAATAATCGCGCCCGCTCCCACGTTTGAGTCGCTCGTAGCGCCGGCGGCTGCACATCCAATTTCGAACGCAGCCGGTCTCATTCGCAAAGTAGATCGCAGTGCGTTTCGCGGAGACAAGTTTGCCGTTCAGTTTCTAGCCAATCGCGCGTCGAACTCGAACCACGTAGCGATCAACGTCGCAGAAGTTCAGCCTAACGCGGGCGGTCCTTCCTACCATATCCATGCATTCGATCAGTTCTACTACGTGCTCGATGGCGGGATGACGATAGATATTGGACTGACTCAGTATCAGGCCGGAACGCATACGTTAGTCGTTCTTCCGGCTGGCGTTGTTCATCAGAATCGAAACAGCGGAACCGTCTTGGAAAGACACATCACTATACTGGCCCCGTATCCGGCGGATGGTGAACGGCTTGATGTTCCGGTCGAGCTTCACCACGAAAAGGCATTCGGACGCATATAGCAATCTCCATCAGGAGGGAACTCGCCGATGCGCTTTTCAGTAATCGCCGGTCCGCGACAGCGCCCCGACCTGGGCCAGTCGGCGGCGGATGCCTGGTGGAACTACGTCGAAGACGCTGTCATGGCCGAACAGCTAGGCTTCGATGCGGTTTATTTCGGTGAGCACCACTTCTGTTTCGCTTCGGGGAACTCCTCGCCCCTTATAATGCTGTCGCACGTGGCCGCCCGCACCGAGCGCATCCGCATTGGCACTTCGGTGATCTGCGCGCCATTCCATAACCCGTTGAGACTTGCTGAAGACATCGCCGCCGTCGACATTGTTTCCAAGGGCCGTTTCGAGTTGGGAATCAGCGTGGGCTCGCAATGGGAGGAATTCCTTACCTTCGGCATCCCGCCCGAGGAGCGCTTCGGACGCACCTGGGAAATAATCGATATAATCGAGCGTTGCCTGCATAGCGGCGAGGAGACGTTCGACCATCATGGGAGGTACTACAACTTTCCCGGCGTGCAATGGATCATGCAGCCGATCCAGAAACGTATTCCAATCCTTTGGGGAGGCTTCTTTCCGAAGGGCGTCGCACGCGCGGCAAAGCGTGGCTACCATTTGATTGCGCCCGACGTCACTGGAACTTACGAACGTGTGATGCGCGAGCAAGGCCGTCAGGCCGAAAAACACATGATTGGCTTTGTAACGATTCTCAGCATCGCCCGAACGCGCGAGGAGGCTTTCGCGACGATCGCTCCTCATGCCCTTTGGGTGAACAACATCTATGCATTACGTCGTGACCTGGACGGGAACCAACCCCCTGAATCGGCGCGGATCACGATGGAACAGTTGCGGACCGGGTGGGAGAGCGGAGGAGCTGTCGGCCTCTTCGATCCCGTTGCGGGAACCGTCGAAGATATCATCAACCATTACCTACCGATCGTGCGTGGCGAGCGCGGGCTCATTACTCATATTGGCATCGAGGTGCGGCCGCCCGGTACCACGAGCGAAGCTGCTCACCGCACGATGAACTTGTTCGCGCGGGAGGTGATGCCAGTTCTCAAGGCCGAAGCGGCGAAGCGCGGTATTTAGATCGGCAAGTCACCCCGACGCGCTTAGCTCGGCTCGCCAATGGAGGTCCGATGAAAATAGGTGGCGGAGTCCTTCGTATGCTTGGGCCAGAAACCGTTCTTCGAGCGACTGATGTTTATTCAGGCGCGCCTATCGCGGTAAATGGCCAGAAAATAAGGAGTCTTGGCTTAAGGCCGTGAAATTGTCCGAGCAAAAATGATGGCATTCAGGAGGTCGACAGTTCGATCCCGTTCAGCTCCACCAAAAAAACAACGTCAATTCAAGGATTTATCGATGGCCTGCCTAGAGTCGCGCTCCTCTCGTTCAGCAAATTGTGGGGATTTTTGTGGGGACTCTCTAAATGAAACCTGACCAGCAGGTTGATTCATCACCTCTTCGAACTCTGTTTCGAGGCTTGCGATCGCCGCACGCTTGGCGGAAACACGAATATGCGCGTAGCGGCTTAGCGTCTGCCGTGACACGTGCCCTGCTAGCGCCCGAATCGTCTCTTCACTAACGGTGGGTTGCTCGGCCAGCCGAGAGACAAGTGTATGCCGAAGATCGTGCCATCGGCAGCTCACGCCAGCCCGGAGGCGAACTCGCTTCCACGCGGTCTTCCATCCCTTCATAGGCCGTCCGAAGTCGATATCGTAGATGGCGCTTCCATGGCCTTCGGGTCGGAATCCGACAGCGTGACTAGGGAATAGGTAAGCCTCAGGCCCGGCTTCGGGCAGGCTTTCGAGCCATCGAGCAACGGCTCTTGCTGCTCGCCGCGTAAGTGGGACAACGCGGCCTGCGCCCGCATCTGTTTTGGATTGTCGCACTACAACTTCGCCCTCAAAGGCGTCTCCGCTCCGCATAAGCGTCAAATCGCAGCGCCTTAGCGCCCGGATTTCCGATGCGCGCAATCCGGAATCGACTGACATGATAAAAAGCGGCAAGAGAGCCGGGGAAGTACATCGTGATACCGGCACTTACAGCCTGGATCCGTGCAGGGATGATAGAGGATCCAGCGCAACCCCTTGGTGATTTGCTGCCGCGTTATCATACGCTTCTCTTGTTCCAGAAAATTGGCGGTGTCGAAGTGAAGCGGAAGCGCGGCTGATCTCACGCGCGCACCTTAGTCCATGTCGATCCTCCCTTGAGCACTGGTGGTCGAAGACTCGCGCTTCGCCGCGCTTAGGTCAACTGGCAGGCTCAATTGCGCCATCTCAGGTAGAGACGATAGAAGGGGCGCTGAATCGGGGTTTGCCCCCCTTTTCCCGGTTGGCGTGCGGGCTGGCGATGCGTATCGCTGGCCCGTTTCACTTTGAAGGGGTCACGAAGGGGCGGACGGCATTGCACCGCCCGCCCAGTCGTTTTTCGCTGAGAATCAGGTCATGGGCACTTGGTCGCGTCGTAGGACGTGTCGAGGGGCACGAGGCATTGCTGTCCGCTC
>JASHQJ010000087.1 GCA_030037595.1 Candidatus Binataceae bacterium | reverse complement strand
CATCAACGCCGCGGCGCAATCGAGCGAGTTGCGGATGCCGACGCGCGACGCCAGGTAACCCCATCCGACGCTGCCGATCGCGAGTCCGCCCTGCAGCATCAGCAGGTACATCGCAAGCGCGCGGCCGCGGACCCATGAGGCGAGCGACATCTGCGCCGAGCTGTTGTACATCGTGGTGGCTGATACCCACGCGCCGCCTGCGATGAAGGTGGCGAGCCACAGCATGTGCACATTGTGCGTGGTCGCGATCGTCGCGTTGACCGCGGCGAAGGCAAGACCGCCGGCGTTTGCGACACGATCGGGCGAAAGCAGATGGCGAATCCGCCCGAGCAGGAAGCCGGATACGGCGGCGCCGATGCCGAAAAACGCCACGAGGAGTCCATAACCCGTAGCGTCGAGGTGGAACTCGAGGCGCGCGACCAGTGGCAGCACCGCCCACATGGCGCTGGTTCCGATCCCGAACAGAAAGCTGCGGATCATCACAGAGCGCAGCGCGGGCGTATATCGCACGTAACGCGCGCCCGCGCGGATCGCGCCGATTACGCGTTCTGCAGGGAGGACGCTCTTCTTGCGCTCGCGGCGCCAGCTGAGCAGCACTGCAATCACGCCGATGAACGATGACGCGTTGGCGAGGAACGCGGCGCCTGCTCCCCAAGCCGCCACCACGACGCCGCCCATCGCCGGTCCGATGCCGCGTGCGACGTTGTACTGCACGCTGTTGAGGGTAATCGCTTCGCGAATCTCATCGCGCTCGACCAGCTCCGGAACAATCGCTTGCCATCCAGGGCTGCCGAGAGCAGAGCCAAGCCCGAGCGTGAAGCTGAGCGCGAGTAAGGTCCAGGGGGTGACGAGATGGAGCACCGTCAGCACGCCGAGCAGGCCGGCCGAGGCCAGCATCCAGTATTGCGCGAAAAGGAGAATCCGGCGGCGGTCGGCGATGTCGGCAAGGGCACCGGCGATCAGTGCGAGCAGGAAGAACGGCAGATTCACCGCCGTCTGGATCAGCGAGACCATCACCGGGTTTGGCGCGAGCGAGGTCATCAGCCAAGACGAGCCGACGTCCTGCATCCAGGTTCCGATGTTGGAGGCGAAAGCCGCGGTCAGCAGCGCCAGAAAGATCGGATGGCGGAGCGGCGCGAACGTTCCACGCTCGATCTCCGCGGGCCGATCGGTGCGGAGATTCGCGGGGGCGTGAAGTTCGCTCGAGAAGGCCACCGGCGAATTATACGCGAGCCGTAGCTTGCGGCATCCGCTTAGGCGGTGGTCGAAACGCTGGGCGAAGGGCCGGATGAAACACCCCGCGCCCGGCGCGCACCGCGCGGAGTGCGATTGCGAACGCGAGGCGCGCTCACGCGATGCGTGATCATCACGGGCGAGCGGCGCACCAACGGCCTTCGGATCTGGCCCGCCAGCCGCTTGGTTTTCCATTCCATCAGCGCGCGTCTGAGGTACGCGGGATCGATGCCGAGCGTTTCGCAGACATTGACGTACGAGAACGGACCGTCCGCAGTCTCGCTCTTCATCCAGAGTTCGGTTTCATTGAAGAGGCGACGCCCCTTTGCGCTCGACGCGCCGACGTTGGCCTGGAAACATCGCACGGCGTCTTCCAGCACAGCCATCAGGAGGCGCTTGTATGGCACGATGCGCGGATCTTCCTTCTTGAGCGACTCGAAGTACTGAACCGGCAGGATCGCGCCGCCGGAAAAGGGCGAACTGTCGTAGTCGCGATATGAACTGCTGGCCGCGCGCACGGCCGAATCGGTCGCCGGCGCACCCGCGGTTCCTTCTACTTCCTGCATGGTCTTTTCCATCGCAAAATCCTGTTGCTAAGTGCCGAGCTTGGCCTTTGCCAGCTATTCGATGACGCCGGGTGGCCTAGAGTTACAGGCTCGCGTCATCGATTCGGTTGGCCCCGAATCACTTCAGATCGAACAGCAGAACTTCGGCATCCTCGGCAGCCTTGATCGAAAGCGCCGCTTCTCCGCTGACAGCCGCTCCATCGCCCTCGCCGAGCCGCTGGTTGCGCAGCTCAACAGCGCCACGCGCGACCTGCAGCCAGGCGTACCGCTCGGGGTTGAGCTCGCGCGTGAGCGATGCCCCGCGATCGAGAATGGCCGTCGCTACCTCGACATCCTGGCGAATCGTCAGTACGCCACCGCGATTTTCGGGCGCTCCGAGCGTGAGCCACTTGCCAAGAGCTGCACCGCGGTCGAACGCGCGTTGCTCGTATCCAGGCGCGAGTCCCGCGCGCTCGGGAAGAATCCAGATTTGGAGGAATCGAACCGGATGCTCTCGCGAGGGGTTGAACTCGCTGTGCCGGATTCCCGTGCCCGCCGACATCCGCTGTACCTCGGCGGGCCGAATCACGGAGCCGTTGCCGAGGCTGTCGCGATGTTCGAGGGCGCCATCAAGCACGTAGGTCACGATTTCCATGTCGCGATGCGAATGCATGGGAAAACCAGCCCCAGGGATCACGCGGTCGTCGTTGATCACGCGGAGATCGCGAAAGCCCATGTGGCGGGGGTCGTAATATTCGCCGAACGAGAAAGAGTGGCGACTATCGAGCCAGTCGATTTTTGTTCGGCCGCGCTCAGCCGCGTTTCTGATGGTGATCATGATTTACTTCCTTTTGCGGACCTTCGGTCTCGTCGCGCGAAAAATAGGCGACCCGGAGCATTCTGCAGACAGCCGGCGCCCTTTATTCCTCGCCATGTTCGATGAAAAAAAGGCCGGAGAGGTTCACCCTCCGGCCTTAAATCTAATCAGCCTGTCAAGGTCAGTGCACGGGCTTCATCTCGAATCTTATTGGCATGTGCTTGATGCCGCCGACGAAGCTTGAGCGAAGACGCTCGACGGGGCCGGTGAGTTCCGCGTATTCGAGGCGCTCGGCAAGCTGGCGGAAGATCACCTCGAGCTCGAGCCGCGCCAGGTTCGCGCCGAGGCAGAAGTGCTCGCCGATGCCGAACGCGATGTGCGGGTTCGGATTTCGTCCAACGTCAAACCTGAACGAACTTTCGAAGACTTCTTCGTCGCGGTTGGCGGATGGATAGAACAGGCAGACCGACTCGCCCTGCTTGATTTTCTGGCCGCGGATCTCGGTATCCTGCGTCGCGGTGCGCGAGAACTGAATCACCGGTGACGTCCAGCGAACGATTTCCTCGACTGCGGACTTGACCAGCGAGGGATCCCGCTTCAGGCGCTGAAACTGCTCGGGATTCTCGATCAGCGCGAGCAATCCGCCGGTGGTCGCGTTGCGCGTGGTCTCGTTCCCGGCGACTACCAACAAAAAGTAGTACGAGAGCATCTCGAACTGCGGCATCGGCGCGCCGTTGACCTGGGAATTAGCCACGATGCTCGTGATGTCGTTGGTCGGCTGCTTCATCCGCTGCGCGACCATGTCGGTGAAATACGTGAAGAGCTCCATGCGCGCGCGATCGAAGGTCTCGTCAGAATTGGTGCCATCCTGGAATTCCGGGTCGTTCCCGCCAATTACTTGGTTGGTCCAGCGGAACAGTTTCTCCCAATCCTGATGCGGCACGCCAAGCAGCTCGGCGATAACCGCGAGCGGAATCTTGGACGAGATGTCGATGACGAAGTCGCACGATGTGCGATCAACCATACGATCGAACACCTCGCGCGTGATGCGCTCGATCTCGGGCTGGAGCTCGCGTACCGCGCGCGGAGTGAACCGTCGGCTCACGATCGAGCGATAGTCTCCGTGATCGGGCGGATCCATGTTGAGCAGGTGGCGAAACGGCGGTACTGGATCAGGCTCGGCCGGCGCGTCGGGCACGAAAACCAGCAGACGCTGCGAGTTGTTAAAGAGCCGCGGCTGTTTGGAAATTTGCACGATGTCGGCATGCTTGGTGATCGCCCAGAACGGGTCGGTGTTGGGGAACTCGCACCAGAAGACCGGCTTGTGCTTTCGAAGATACGCCCACTCCGCGTGCGGGTAACCGTTTCTGGCGTAGTGGTCGGGCCCGATGATGTTGATCGTGTCGAGTGAAAATTGTTGTTGCTCGGCTTGCATTGGCTCTTGGAAACCTCGCGATAGCTTGATTGTGCCCGCTTGCGGCTCGCGAGGCGACCGCTATTTGTCCTCGATAGTAATGGCCTGGCGGGGACAAAGCCTCGCTGCGAGCCGAACCTTCTCAATCTGCGCGCCGGTCGGATTCTCGATCAGGACGCGGCTGCGGTCATCGTCGCCGACCTCGAACACCTCGGGCGCCGCCTCCTGGCATCGCAAATTTCCCTCGCAGAGCTTCAAATCCACGACGACTTTCATTGCATTCTCCTTGGCTTGGACTGATCGGACCGATCCCAAGCCTGACCCGTCGGCGCTCAAAATACTAGGGTTGGACAGCGACTGAGCCAATAGCGGTTTGCGCGGAATGAATCGAAAGCGCTAAACGGATGCTGTCGCCTGAACCCC
>JASHQJ010000086.1 GCA_030037595.1 Candidatus Binataceae bacterium | reverse complement strand
ATACGAAACGAGCGCGAAAATCACCGGCAGCATCATCCATGGCGTTTCGGCGGAAGTTCGCGCCAGCACCACCGTCGCTGCGAGCGCGATACCTTCGGCAATCAGGAATTTGAGCGCCCGGCGCACCGACATCATCGGTCCGGCGCCGACCAGCAGCCACACTATGTACGCGCCGAACTCGCTGTAGACGTGGCAGGCGGCGACGATACCGGTGCCGATCGTCGCGATTGTCGTGAAGCGGAGCGCCGTCCGAAGTTTGCGCCTGGTAGGCGCCAGCTCCTGCGCAAGTGAAGCGAGAATCTGGTCGAACCAACCGAGCGCAGGCGCAATTCGGATTTCGTGTTTGACGACGGCAGCCATCGGGGGCGCCGCGGTATCTTCAGCCCTGAGACGGGGTTGTGTCTACGACGCTAGTCTGGCCCGATTTGACTTTCACCTACTGAGCTTCTTAGTCGCCCCAAAATCGAATACTTTCCCGGCGCGACGGTCAACCGACTTGCGCTACCTGACCTCGGTGTGCGCGGATGCCAAGAATCGGTTCGCTAAGGCGATCTCCGGTTGCTCTTGATCGGCGTTCTTCCACGTTTGCAGAAACTTTGTGTACTCTTTGACCGCCTCTACATTGTCGCCCTGCGCCTGTGCCGATCGCGCAAGCCCATAAATTTTCTTAGGTCGTCCCGGAGTCCGCTTCAAACTCTCCGCAAACTCTTTCTCAGCTTGGGCTGCACGGTTCATATCTAGCAGCATTGTGCGGTAGAGTTCGTGCGCAGGAATTGGAGGGTACGCAGGCTGCGAGAGCGCGTAAATCGAGTCTTCGACTTTGACGGCATCGTTCATGTTTGCGATCGCTTTTTCGTTGTCACCACCAGCCAATGCCGCTTCAGCTTGAGCCTCTTTCGCCTGGATAACTAGCACCTTCTGCGCAAGTGGCTGTTGCCCCGCTTGGTTAGATAGAACCTCGATCCGATCAGCGGCAGCGACGGCAGCGGGCGCGTCTTTTCGCTTCGCTGCCGCCATCGCGTCGATCTGCAATCTCATCGCGGCGAAATCACGCGAAGCTGGAACTGGCGGAAGCTTGGACGCAAGCTGCCAGTCGCCCGATTCCATGATGTACGGCGCCAGCGTATCGAAGTAACCGTAGACAACCCGATCCGGTAGCGCGTAAATCGTCCGACCGCGAAGATGGCGGACCTCGAGATCGGGTGTGTCGGGCCGGATAGTTTTGTTGGACAATGTCTGGTACTGCGAGGCGAAAATGCCCGTGACACATTTCGCATCCTCATAGCGCCCTAGTTAAAGTACGGGTACTGAAGGTAGTTGAGCGACGGAAATCCCGGTATGCTCCTGACACACCGACCTTCTTGACGTCGGATTCGGAGACCCGCCAGGCCTCCTCGTTGGTCGCGACCGATTCCTGCCAGTAACCCAACCCCGGGAAAAGCGGACTGAGCGCCGTCAGAGAGGTATTGCGCAACTGGCCGGTCAAGGACGTGCGGTTTAAGCCGCCGCTCCTGCGTAAACAGGGCAAGTGTGTCCTCTCTTGCAGTCGGACTTAGGTAAGGATCACGCCGCATGAGCCCTGCTCGGCTGCCAGACCAGTGCGACAGGAAAGTTCATCTGTTCCAATAGCGTCTGAACTGCGGGAACGCGATAGTCACGCCAAAGTTGATTGTGGTCTGAGGCGCGATCGGAACGTATTGCCGCTAGACCATCCACTCTCCAGTTACAAATAGACTCATCGGAGGGAGGCCGCGGCGGTTGAGGGTCCGACCAATTCCGAGGCTGAGAGGTAACATTGTCGAGGAATCGTGATGCCAGCCAACAGTCCAGTTGGCTTCCGCCGAACGCAAGTACCACTTGTCCCAAAGGTGAATTGCGAGAACCGGTTGGAGCTCAAACGTGTTCTGCGGCGGACGTGAGGGAAGGGTGTATGCGAACGAGATTGGGTTTTGCGCAATGAAACCAATCAGCAGGCCGGGAACACCAGAGTAAATCATTCCGAGTGCTGGGCCTGCCTGCCATGCCCCTTGGCCTGCCCTGGTCGAGGTGGCAGTAGGAAGCACAAGCGTTGGCCCGATCCCGATCAACAGGCCGGTTTTCTTTCGATCTGGCGACGGCAGAGCTGCGATATCGAACACTGACAAGTCGCCGAACTCTGTGCGCACGCCCCTCTCGAAATCGGCACCGTTACCAATGCGAATGTTGGCCTCACCAGCTGCATAAAAGGAAGTAGCGTTAGGTTGTATACGAGGGATGAGTGGTCTGATGATGAATTGGTTCGTTTGCGCGTCTCTCGGGCATGCGAAGCGGTGCAAGGTCCATAGTTCGCTGGAGAGTAACTATCCCTGACAACGATCTGCGGGAGAGTCGTGAGGGGATCGGTGAAGTCCTGCTCTAACTTCTCTTCTTCAGGCCGGGGGGCTCCAAACGTCTGCCCAAAGGCCCGGGCGCAGTCTTCGAGGACAAAACTGAGACTGCGAACAGACTCAATTGCAGCGTCGAAACGCGGAATGATGGACTAAGATTGAACCAGCACCTGGATCTGTTTCTCACGGCCTTGGCAAAGGCCCTGTAGTCGCGCTGGTTATCTGATCGGCGTAGTCGACGGCGAATTCGCACACTGCATTATCGAACGCAGCGCTCGACTCCATGTATCCCGAGATCATTGCGGCGTCGCCCGAGCGCGCGTTGGCCTTAGCTAACGCCCAAGCGCCCATCCTTCGACGACCGCATTGATCTTCATGTCAGGGAGCTGCCGCAAATTGTAATCGCGACCGTCCTTGCCCCTGGTCGATCCCAGAAAGATGTCGCTCGCGGCCTAAATCAAATGATGGCCCGCAACAGCTATCCCATTCCCAGGGCGCAGGCAGAGTTTCATCGAGATCGTTGATGTCGAAAACAAGTTTACGTTCGGGAGCAGCGAGCCCGCAGAAGTTCAGCAGATGAGCGTCTCCACACGCCTGTACTATGATTCCCGATGCTGGCGTGTGAGCTAGGTCGGCCGCCATCACACATGTGGAGCCACGATAGAAAGTGAGAGCCGATTGCAGCATTGTCCGGATCGAATCGGAATGAGTTCCGAAACCCTGTCCTTATTTGATTCGATCAGTTGCTCGACAGGATCGCGCCGTCCCTTCGGTGGCTTCCACCGTTCCTGCTCTTCGCGCGGAACAGCTTCACGCAGTGCTTTTCCATCGGCGCGTTTCTCGAGGGGGCAGGCTGTACTTGGTTCGCGATCGGGTTCTCTTGCCGTTGACGTCCGGTTCCACTGTAATCGCCTCTGATTTTCCTGTTTGTCGGGCGAAAACCCGGGCAAGCCCCTTGCCATCGCGTATGAACATTCAGCGTCTGGAAGTGCATCTTTTGGCAACAGATAAGTCCTTCCCCGATGTTCCGAACGAGCTCAACCGAGAGTCTTCAGGTATCTGTCGAACCTCAAACAAAGCGAAGAATCGTCTCCCAGCCCGCATCGCGTACTGCATTCGTTGGATCTGCGTCGCGCAGCCCTCTTGATGGCACGATCGGGC
>JASHQJ010000085.1 GCA_030037595.1 Candidatus Binataceae bacterium | reverse complement strand
GCGAGGGACGGGTCCCTCGATGATCTCGATTCCCTGTTGCTTTAGATGCTCAGCCGCCGATTCGGGCGTGCCCGGCCAGACGAAGCAGTAGTCGCCGCCGCCGACCGCGGGATGCGCCGCCTTGAGTGTGAAATCATTCGTAGCTGGATGCAGATTAAATCGATGTCGTCCGAAACTGATGCTGACGATCGGCCATTTGCCCGCGCGCCATTTGTCGAGAGCGTCGGCGCGTGCGCCGAGCACCCGGCTGTAAAACTCAACCGAGCGCTCGATGTCCGCTACCGGCATCGCGACGTGGTCAATTTCGATATCCATTTCGTTTCTTCAGTCCAGATCGATCTTCATCAAATTGAGCACAATCCTCAATCCTTCAGGCCGGAGCGCTGCGCAGGATGCCGCGCTCTTCCAGCTCGTTCACTCGCGCAGGGTCGTAGCCGAGATAGTTGGTCAGTATCTCGCGGTTGTGCTCACCAAGAAACGGTGCCTCCAGCTCGAGCCGTTCCGGGAACGCCGAGAAGCGAAGCGCGAACCCCGGCACGTCGAACTCACCGAGAATGCGATCGCGCACGGTACGTACCGTTCCACGCTCCCGCAGGTGCGGATGCTTCACCGCCTCGGCCACCGAGAGCACGGGGGCGTGCGGTACTCGATTTTCTTTGAGCGCCGCGATTGAAGCATCGTCGCTCGGCATCGACTGGAGCCATCGCTCGACGGTCTCGACCAGCTCGGCAAGATTTTGCAGGCGGTCCGCGTTGGTGACGAATCGAGGGTCGTCGGCGAGCTCTGGCCGGCCCATCGCGCGGCAAAGGCCCGCGAACTGATGCACCAGCGGTGCGATGATAATGATGTAGCGGTTCTTGGCCTTAAAGATCCCCGCGGGGACCGCATACCAGGAGTGCAGCCCCGACCGCGTCGGACTGATCTCGCCCCTACTAAGACTCAGAATCTCGACGCCCGCTTCGTGATAGTGGAAGTAGGTATCGAGCAGCGAGAGATCGAGATACTGGCCAAGTCCTGTGCGCTCGCGATAGAGCAGCGCGGCGCAGATCGCGCCCATCGCATGCGCTCCGGTGCTCACGTCGCCGATCGCGCTCATGATGACGTATGGAGCGCCGTCGCGCTCGCCCCCCATCGAGACGATTCCAGCGTAGGCGGCGCCGAGATAGTCGAAGCCCGGCTCATGCGCGAGCGGACCCTTCTGCCCGAATGCCGAAATCGAGCACATCACCACGCGTGGGTTAATTTCCTCGACCCTCGGATAATCGAAACCCAGCCGCCCGATAACACCGGGCGCGAAATTCTCGACGACCACATCAACTTTGCGGATCAGGTCCTCGATCAACCTGCGCCCGTCGGGCGTTTTGACGTCGACGCAGATTCCCTTCTTGCCGCGATTATGCTGAACGAAGTAGCCGCTGCGGCCGTTGATAAACATCGGAGATCCACGCGTCGGATCTCCTGCCGGCGCCATCTCGACCTTGATCACCTCGGCGCCCATCTCGGCCATCATGAGCGTGCAGGTTGGACCCGCCACGATCTGAGTGAAATCGAGGACCTTGTATCCGTCGAGGACGTGTCGCGGAGGCTCGGTGCTCATCGTCGTCGCTCCTGGAGCCGCCAAGCGGCGATGCCGCCGTGGCACCGCCGCGAGTTCATTTACCTTAGCGGTGCGCTCAACCCGCGGCCGCCGGCAGCGGTAGCTCGGCCGGCTCGTTGAGCGGCTGGGTCTGCCACTTCTTGACCTCGGGCAGCACATGCTTGGCGAAACATTTAAGACTGCGCTCGGCTTCGTCGTACGGCATGCCGCCGTAGCTGAAATTCAGCAGGAACGCGTTCGCGTCGATCGTGTCGCGAATCACCGCGAGCTTTTCGATCACCTGGTCGGGCGTTCCCCATGGCATCAGGTTGACGAAGCCCGCCGCGGCGCCATCGATGCCGTGCTTGCCGATAAACTTCGTGATGTTGTTGTAGAACTCGTAGCCGCGATGCGTGCCGAACTTCTCCGAAGTCATCTCGTAGTGCTTGATGACTGACTTGTAGTTCGCGGCGAGCCACTTGGTCGCCTGCTCTTCGGCGCGATCCTTGTTCTCATCGACGAATACAAAGCCGCCGCTGATTGGCTTGGGCGGAGGCGTAGCGCCGTGATGCTGCTTCCACGCCTGGTGATAGACCTTGAAGTCTTCCTTCACGGCATCCCACGGCTTCTGCGGAATGACCATCAGGCCGATTCCGAGTTGCGCCATAATCGGCATCGAATCAGGCGAAACCGCGGCAGCGTAGGTGCGGCCCTTGAACGACTTGAACGGGAATGGCCGAATCTCGCGGCGCGGCTGGCGGGTGAAGCGGCCGCCTTCCATGTAGCCGTTCTCGAGCGCGTTGATGAGGAGCTCCGCGTATTCGACGAACAGGTTACGGCCCTCGTTCTGATCGATGCGGAAGCCCTCGTATTCGATCCGCGCGAGTCCGCGGCCGAGGCCGAGAATCATGCGACCACCCGAAAGATTGTCGAGCACCGATACCTGCTCTGCCACGCGAATCGGATCGTGCCACGGCAGCACGACGACCGCCGAGCCGAGGCGCGCCGTTTTGGTACGGCCCGCCATGTAGGTGAGGAATTGCAGCACGTCGGGACACATCGTGTAGTCGTCGAAGTGATGCTCCACGCACCAGATCGATTCGAATCCGAGCGGTTCGGCCATCTCGGCGAGCCGCACTTCGTTGCGCCAAACGTCGTGGTCGCGAAATTGGTTATTGGGATTTTGAATTACCAGTCCATAGCCGGTGTGCATAAGTAATTCTCCTCGCCCGCCCGATTGGTTTTTCGACCTTACCTCAGAACGCGGAAAAAGTGCGAACAGCGCAAGCGTCGGCGTTTTGAATGATTTTCACCTCCAGCGCCGATGCCGACGATGCGTCCGCGACTCAGCGCTGGGACATCGGGCGGTTACCTCGCAGGTAATTGATGCGCTCGCGGGGCGCCCTTAATCATGCGCTCATCATGGGCCGAGACCGCCCGAATCAGGTAAGGAGAAGGAAAATGAGCAACGCGAATCAACTGGTTGAAAGCTATCTCGCAGCCTGGAATGAGCGCGACGCCAAGCGCCGCCACGAACTGATTTCAAAGACGTGGACCGAGGACGGCACCTATATCGATCCGCATCGAAGCGGCGACGGCTACTCGGAACTCAGCAAGATGATGGCGGCGGTGCACGAACGATTTTCTACCGACTATCGCTTCAAACTCTTGAGCGAGGTCGATGCGTACGGCGACCGCGTGCGCTTCCAGTGGGAGGTTGGAGGCACCAAGGAGGCGCCGATGCGCTTCGTAGGAACCGACTTCGCCATCATCTCGAGCGACGGGCGCTTCAAGTCGGTCACCGGTTTCGTTGACGAAGCACCTGGCACGCCCGCGAAGTAACGACCCTCGCCAAAGAGGATGCAGATGGACAAAACAGAAACGATCAAATACTCGGCGGATGCGGCAAAGACGGCAGGATCGGAACCGCGCGTGAGTGCATCGAAGCCGCGCGTCGCGAGCCTGCCCTACGTCGCGACCGCGGATGGCACGATGCTCTATTACAAGGACTGGGGCAGCGGAGAGCCGATCGTATTCGTCCACAGTTGGGCGATGGCCTCCGATATGTGGCAGTACCAGATGGCGCCGTTGGTGAAGGCCGGCTACCGGTGCATCGCGTACGATCGCCGCGGCCACGGCCGCTCGACGCAGCCCGCGCATGGCTACGACTACGATACGCTCGCCGACGATCTCGCGGCTTTGATGGAGCATCTCGAGCTGCGCGACGTGGCGATGATTGGGCATTCGATGGGACCGGGCGAGATCGTGCGCTACATCAGCAGACACGGCAGCGGCCGCGTCTCGAAAATCGTGATGCTCGCGCCCACCACGCCGTTCACTCTCCAGACCCCGGACAATCCCAACGGACTGCCGGGCGCCATGTTCGAGGCGTTCCGCGCCGAATGGCTGAAGGACTTCCCGGGATGGCTTGCAAAGAACGCGCGGCCATTCGTGATGCCTGATACTTCGGACCAGCTTCTGCAGTGGGGCCTCAACATGATGCTGGGCACGTCGATGATCGCGGTGATCGAGTGCAATCGCGCCGTGGTTGAGACGGACTTCCGCGCGGAGCTGCCGCGCATCAAGGTGCCGACGCTCATCATCCAGGGGACGGTCGACGTATCTGCCCCGCTTGAACTCACCGGGCGCCGCACCGAGGCATTGATCCCGGGCAGTAAGCTCATCGTCTATGAAGGCGCGCCGCACGGCCTGATGCTGACACACATCGAACGGCTGAACGCCGACATCCTGTCGTTCATCGCCGGCTGACCGCTGATCTGCACCGCGCCCGCCGCCGTTGGCGGGCGCGCTTTTTTCAATCCGGCGCAAGACGCGAATCGTATTATGATTCGTGACGATGCTTTCGCGACAAACTCGCGCACAGCGAATCGCAAGCCTCCTTATCGTCGCGATCGCGCTCGGCTCCGGATGCTTCGCGCCGTCGCTTCCGCGCGATCCGCAGGACCTTGGTGGCGAGCACGTCTCGTTTCGAACCTCCGACGGCGTCCTTCTGCGCGGTCATCTCTACGGGCGCGGCTCAACCGGCGTAATTCTCGCGCACATGTATCCCGCGGATCAGTCAGACTGGACCGACTTCGCGCGCGTCCTCGCCAATCATGGTTACGAGGCGCTGACCTTCGACTTTCGCGGCTTCACCGAATCGGAAGGTGAATCGGGCACCGAGTATGCCGATCGCGACCTGATCGCCGCGTACAAGTTTCTCAGGCCGCGCGTCTCGCGCATCTTCATCGCGGGCGCGAGCCTCGGCGCCGAGGCGGCGATCCTGGTCGCGGCGCATGAGCAGGTCGCCGGGATCATCTGCATATCCGTGCCTACCAGCTTCGGTGGTCTCGAGGTGACGAAAGCGATCACGCAAGTGCGCGCGCCGATTCTCTTCGTCACATCCAAGGACGATCCGCTCGTTGCCGGACAACCCGAGATTTTGTATCGACTGACCGATGCGCCGAAGTCGTTTGAGACCTATCCGGGCAAAGCGCACGGCACAGCAATTCTTTTCGGACCTTATGGCAACGAATTGCAGAACCTGATGCTCAGGTTCATGGCCGCGAACGACGCCCCCGTTCCGTGAGCTTCGCGGGTGCAAAATCTGCCGCGACGGTGGTAGTTAGTATGTAGAACCTGCGAGCGAGCGTGGCGACGATGAGCGAGCAGAAGACGCAAATCAATTCTCCGAATCTGTGGCGGCTCGAAACCCCTGGCCATGAAGGATGGCGGCGCACGGCGCGTCCCGAGGATCCAAATCGCTACCTCATGATCTCGTGCGATTGCCACGCGAACGAGCCGGCCGACCTGTGGCACAAGCGTCTCGACGAGAAGTATCGGCGCCGACTGCCGCGGATTGAAATCGACGAGAGCGGCGTGAAGTGGGTCATCAGCGACGGACTTCGGCGCACTCGCCTGCAGGACAGCATCTTCGAGGGCGAAGACCTCGCGCGTAACCAGGCCGGCGCCGATATCGGCGAGCGTATCAAAGATCGCGCGCGCGACGGCGTCGACGCGGAACTGATCTTTCCCAACAAGGGCCTCTTCATGTGGGCGACGCAGGACGCCCTGTTCGCGCAGGCCCAATGCCAGGTATGGAACGATTGGGCGTGGGAGACCTACGGGCCTTACAACGATTTCATGTCGCCGATGGCGACGCTTGCGACCGCCGACATCGATGGATCGATCAAGGAGATCGAGCGCGTCGCGAAACTCGGCTTCCGGGGCCTCACCCTTCCCTGCAAACCGGTTTTCAATTCGCAGGACTCGCGCGACCTGAATTACAACCTGGGTGTTTACGATCCGATGTGGTCGTTGATCGAAGAAGCGGGCTTGCCGATCACGTTTCACGTCGGCACGGGCCGCGACCCGCGCGCCGCGAGCAAGGAAGGCGGCGCGGTGATGAATTACGTCGCGCACGCGCTGACCCAGGCGATCGAACCAGTCACAGCGTTGTGTTCGTCGGGCGTGCTCGAGCGCTTTCCGAAAATCAAATTCGCCGCGATTGAATCGGGCATCGGATGGGTGCCGTGGTCGTTGCAGGCGATGGACGAGGCCTATCGCAAGCATCATATGTGGGCGTATCCGAAGCTGAAGAAGCTGCCGAGCGAGTATTTCCGCGAGCACGGCGCGGTGGCGTTTCAGGAAGATCGCGCGGGACTCGCGCTCGCGGCAGAGTTCGGCCTCGTCGATAATTTCCTATGGTCGAATGACTACCCGCATCACGAAGGCAGCTGGCCGCATTCGGCTGAGGCGATCGAGCGGCAGATGGGAGACTTCGGCGAGGAGGATCGCGCGAAGATCCTCGGCCTGAACGCCGCGAAGATGTTCAACTTCGATATCGATCTGCTGATGCAGCGCCGTCGCGCCGCGAACTAAAGCCTTTACCTAGGATTTCGAATTACCTGCCGACGTTGAAAATGACGATGCCCCGGCTTTGGACGGGGCATCGTGATTTTTTAGCAGACGAAGTTAGATTGCTACGCGGGCATCGAGGCGAGTGCATCAGGCTGCGCGACGCGCGCCGCGGTCCGTCCTGCGGCGAGCGGCACCGAACCTGGCTTGCGCTCGAACGGATCGACGAGACCGAGCTTGTTGCCCGTTTCGCGTAGCGCGGGAACGACGTGCTTCGACAGCATCTCGAGGCATCGCACGCGATCCTTGTAACCGACCGGGCCGTCGAGCCAAAACGAGAAGATGCCGGGGCGCAGCACCTCGAGCACCTTGTTGAGCCGCGGGATGACGTAGTCCGGCGTGCCCGCAATCATCTGCAAATCGCGTTTGCTCTCTTCGTAGCGCGCGTAGATGCCTTGCCGGATTGCCTCGAGCTCCTCGTCAGTCTCGTTGCCGCCGCCTTCGTGAATCGGCTTGCCCGGCAGATTCGGGTCGCGCGCGAGGCGCGCCATCCGCCGCGTCGCTTCCTTGGAATTGTAACCCGGCGGGAACATCCACTCGGGCCGCGCGAAATGCGCGAACGCTCCACCATAGAGGAACCGCTTGCCGAGTTCCTCGGCGCGCGCCTGGTTGTCCGCGACGAATACCGGCTGGAGATAACCGAAATTCTCAGGCCCGGCCTGGTAGCCTTCACGTGCCGCCTGGTCAGTGTACATATTCCATAGCTCGACAGTAGGCTCGAGGCGTGTCGCGAGCGCGATATACGGGTAGCGCTTCTTCGCGCACCAGATGACGGTGTCGGGGCTGACGAGGCCGGGAATCCAGATCGGAGGATGCGGCTTCTGCAGCGGCACCACCCACGGATTCACAAAGCGGAAGTGAAAATGCTTGCCCTCGTAGCGGAACGGCCCAGGCGTCGTCCACGCCTTGACGATAAACTCGACGCCTTCCTCGAAGTACTCACGGTTGTAGGCGGGATTCGCGTTGTTGGCGAGCTGCTCGCTGCCCGCGCCGCGGACCCATCCGGGTACCAACCGCCCGCCTGAGATGAGATCGATCATCGCTAGTTCTTCGGCGAGGCGGAGCGCATTCGCGACCGTCGGCACAGGATTCCCGAGCAGCACGATCTTCGCCCGCTTGGTCGCCTTGGCGAGCACCGCAGCCTCGACATCCATCACGGAGCCGAGACAGAACGGCGTGCCATGATGCTCATTCAGCATCAGGCCGTCGAACCCCAGCTCCTCAGAGTAGATTTTCTCGTCGAGGTACTGATTCAGCAGCATCGAGCCTGTCTGCGGATCGAAATTCT
>JASHQJ010000084.1 GCA_030037595.1 Candidatus Binataceae bacterium | reverse complement strand
CCGATTTTGATATCGGACTTCGCCGACCGCCTTCGGCGAATGCATCAGGTCCACCATCTCGCGCTGGAAGTCCGCCCTGCGCATCGCGGTGAAGCTTGGGTACTCGACCAGGTCACGCATCATCGGACGTTCGCTGCGGCCGCCAAAGCCGCTCATCCGATGCTGCACGTAGGTGAAGAAACTTTCGCGCGCCTGCTCGCCATTGTTGCCGACGTCGATGCCCGCCTCGAGCTGGAGCCGAATCACGCGCCGCGTCGATTCGTCGATGGCCGCGTTGAACGCCGTCTCGTCGATCACCTCGCCGCGGCTCTTCTTGATGAACATCGCGGTGAGCGGCGCCGGCCGCGGCAGGCTGCCGGCGTGAGTCGTCAATATGCGTCCTTCGCTCCTGAGCATCTTTAATCTCCCGCACAATCCGAGCGCGGCTCGCGCTCGCGACGACTGGTTGATTCGCCGATTGGTAGCAGAGAACTCGGCACACAGCCACCCGGCGCGCGTTCACTTTTCACGCCGCTGAGGCGTTTGGAGAACCGAAGCCGACAGTGCAAAACTTGCGGCGAACAACGATTGTCGAGCGAGGAATTTAAGATGGCTTCATTGCTCAGCAGCAAGAGCGCCATTATTACTGGAGCGGCGTCGGGAATTGGCCGCGCCACTGCACTGATCTTCGCGCGCGAGGGCGCGTGTCTCATCCTCGCTGATGTCAGCGCCGAGGGCGGCGAGGAGACTGCCAAGCTGATCCGCGATCGCGGCGGCGAGGCGCGCTTCGTGCGCTGCGACGTCTCTCGCGCTGCGGATACCGAGGCAATGGTGGAGGAAGCGGTGAAGGTATACGGCCGCCTCGATTGCGCCTTCAACAACGCGGGCATCGGCGGCGCGCAGTGCAAGACCGCCGACTACGATGAAGCTGAGTTCGATCGAATCCTCGCGATCAACCTGAAGGGTGTGTGGCTCTGCATGCGCGCTGAGATTCGCCAGTTCGTCGCGCAGCGAACGCCTGGCGCGATCGTCAACACCGCATCCGCAGCAGGCCTGGTGGCGTCGCATTCGATGCCCGCGTACACGGCGGCCAAACATGGCGTGGTCGGTCTGACCAAGTGCGCCGCACTCGAGTACGCGCGCTCCGGAATTCGCATCAACGACGTGTGCCCCGGTGTGGTTGACACGCCGCTCGTCGAGGAGATGGTCGCCGGGCGGCCCAAGCTCGCGGCGCGGCTCGACCAGGTCGAACCCGTCGGGCGCAAGGCGCGGCCCGACGAAATCGGCGAGGCTGTCGCATGGCTCTGCTCGGATGCCGCCTCGTTCGTGACCGGCACGTCGATGTCAGTCGATGGCGGTCTGACGGCGCAGTAAGCCGTGTCCATCGATCCGTACATAGAAGCGTGGGAACTGCGCGAACTGGTCGTGCGCGGTGAATTGCGGCCGCGCGAGGTCGCGGAGTTTTTTCTCGACCGTATCGCGCGCATCAATCCGCAGCTGGGCGCATACATGATCGTTACACCGGATCGCGCACTCGCCGATGCCACGCGCCTGGAGACAGTGCGCGATCGCGCGGACCTTCCGCTACTCGGCGTTGCTTATTCACTCAAGGATCTCACGCCGACGATCGGCATCCCGACCACGCTCGGCTCGCGCAATTTTGCCGACAACAGGACGCCTGATGAAGCGGTAATCGCGACGCGGCTTGCGCGCGCGGGTGGAATCCTGCTCGGCAAGACCACGACGCCGGAGTTCGGCGGCCGGCCGACGACGGAAGGCGGCCACTGCCCGACCGCGCACAATCCTTGGAACCTCGACTACAACGCGGGAGGCTCGAGCGGCGGCGCGGCTGCGGCGGTCGCTGCCGGTCTCGGTCCGCTCGCCGAGGGCAGCGACGGCGGAGGATCGATTCGTGGCCCCGCGTCGAATTGCGGCGTCGTCGGATTGAAGCCGTCGCGCGGCCGCCTCACGTATTCACCCCATCGCGGCGAAGCGTGGGGCGGGTTTGCGACACGCGGACCGCTCGCACGGAGCGTCCGCGACGCCGCGATGATGCTCGACGTGCTCGCGGGTCCCGTCGTCGGCGATCCTTACTGGGCGCCGCCGCCCGAGCGTCCCTTCGCCGAGTCGGTTTCGGTCACGCCAAGAAACCTTTCGATCGCCTCGATCGCTACCTCGAAGCTCGGCGCGGTCGATCCCGATGTCGCCAGGTCATTCGAGGCCGCGTGCGCCACGATGCGCGAGCTGGGTCATCGCGTCGAGCCGATCGATCTCGACCCGGGTGCGATGCTGGTCGATTGCGGGCGCATCTTGATCTGCGTCGGAATCGCGGCGATCCCGGTCGCGCATCCGGAGTGGGTCGATCCGGTCGTGCTCGAGATGTACGAGCATGGTCGCAAGGTCAGCGGCGCCGAGTACGTGAACCTGGTGGCGGCGATGCACAACATCGCACGCGCGATCGTCGAGCGGCTCGATCCTTACGACGCGCTGCTCACGCCCACGATGACTCGGCCCGCGATGCGGAACGGGACATTTCCCTCGCGGCCCGAGCGCTACCTCGACGAGTTGTGGACCTGGATCGCGTTCGAGTATCCGTTCAACGCGACTGGCCAACCGGCGGTCACGATCCCGGCGGGCTTCAGCAACGGCGGCCTACCGATCGGACTTCAGATCGTCGGCCGCCCGCACGGCGAGTTCGAACTATTGTCACTCGCCGCCGCGTTCGAGCGCGCGCGGCCCTGGGCGCATCTGCGTCCCCCGCTCTTCGCCTGAGGTTGATCGCGCCGCGCTCGGGCGCGTAATGATCGAATCGAGACGGAGGAAACTGCGATGCCGACATTCAAACGCGACCACGTGTCTCTTTACTACGAGGAGTTCGGCTCGGGATTTCCGATCCTGCTGTTTGCACCGGGCGGCATGCGCTCGAGTATCGAGTTCTGGCACAAGAGCCCGTTCGATCCGACGCTCGAGCTCGCGCGCGACTTTCGCGTTATCGCGATGGATCAGCGAAACGCCGGCAAGTCCACCGCGCCGGTGCGCGCGAGCGACGGATGGGAAACGTACACCGCCGATCATCTTGCGCTGCTCGGTCATCTCGGAATCAAAAAGACGCACGTGATGGGCGGATGCATCGGCGGATCGTACTCGCTCTCGATTATCAAGGCCGCGCCCGAGCGTGTTGCCGCGGCCGTGCTGCAGCAGCCGATCGGACTCGGCCCGAAAAATCGCGAGCTGTTTTTCCAGATGTTCGACGGCTGGGGCGAAGCGCTAAGGAAGACGCGGCCTGAGCTCGAGGCGGCCGCTTTCGCGTCGTTTCGACAGCGGATGTACGGCGGTGATTTCGTCTTCGCGGTTGGGCGCGATTTCGTGAAGACCTGCAAAACGCCGATGCTCGTGCTGCGCGGCAATGACGAATACCATCCGAGCGAGACTTCAGATGCGATCGCGTCGCTCGCGCCCAACGCGCAAATCATCATGGAATGGAAATCGCCCGAGGTGGTGCGCGATACGGTGAAGAGAGTTCGCGAGTTCCTGCTCGCCAACACGCCGAAGTTGTGAGTCAGGTGGCGAGCAGCCGGCTTAGTGCCGAATAGCGTTCGACCTTTTCCCCGACCGACTCGATCAGCACGGCTTCGATTCCGACGATCACGGCAGAGCACCGCGCGCGGCTGAGCGCCGTGTAAACGACCTCGCGCGTCAGCAGCGGAATTTTCTTTTCAGGCAAAATCAGCGCGACCGAATCAAACTCCGAACCCTGCGCCTTGTGCACGGTCATCGCGTACGCGAGTTCGATCTGTTCGCGAATTGTATCGAGGCGATAGGCGGCAAAATTATCGCGCCGCGGAAACACCCCCACCAGCGCGGGCGCATCGCTGCCGCGCCGCACGCGGAGAACAATTCCCAGGTCGCCATTGAACAGCGCTCGTTCGTAATCATTGCGAATCGCGATGATCGGCTCGCCTACCGCAAGCCGCGTAGCAGGCGCTCGAGAGATTCCCACCGTGCGGCGATGCATGAGCTGGTTGATTCGCTCCGCGCCGGAATCGAGCACGCGCGTCACCGCGAGGATTCGCGAGGCGCTGCTAAAAGCAAAGAGCCGCCGCAGAGAATCGAGCTCGTCGGCCGCGAAGGCGCCATTTTCCTCGCGATAGACCCGTTGTCTAAGTGCTGCGATCTCACCGTCGCCGACGATTCGTTCCACGTGCCAGCGGTCGAGAAATTCGCTCATTGCCTCGCGCGACCACGCGAGCATCTCCACGCCATAGAAGTTCAGTTCCGCCGTTTTTTTCCGGCGCGCGATTCCATCTTCGCGCTCGCGCGACTCGAACAGGCCCGCGTCGCCCTCGTTGACCCGCCGTGCGGCGGCGACAATCGCTCGACCAGCGGCGTCGGTCGCGCTGGTCCTGAAACTCCGCTCCAGCCGAACGCACTGCAGATGTCCCCGTGGTTCGCGAATCGTTCCGAGGGACATCAGCTCGCGGAACACCGCACCCGCCGCCACCGACGGAAGCTGGTTCGCATCGCCGAGAATAACGAGGCGCGATCCATCGCGCATCGCGGCCGTGAGCCGCTCCATTAGGCTAAGGTCGAGCATCGAACCTTCGTCGACGATCACGATGTCATAAGCCAGCGGGTTCTTCGTATGATAACGGAATCGGCGCGACTCTTCCGAGTAGCCTAGCATCCGATGAAGAGTGACGGGCTCGAGATGCGACTCGATGAGCGCGGAGTCGATTGTATCCTTCGTGGCGGATAGCGCGAGATCGAGGAATTCGCGGATTCGATTGGCGGCCTTGCCCGTGGGTGCGGCGATTCCGATCGCGCGCGGATCGATTCCGAGCCGGGCCATCAGTCGGACAATCGCGATCGTGATCGAGGTTTTGCCGGTGCCGGGACCGCCCGAGATGAGCGTGAGCCGCGAGCGCGCCGAGGCTTCTACGGCGGCGCGTTGTTCCTGGGAAAATTCGACGCTGCCCGACGCCGTTCTGATCGGCGCCGCGATAACCTCAGCAGCCACACGCCGAAGCTCGGCGTCATTGACTAGCGGTGAGGGCTCGCCAGTCATCAGGAGCGCGAGGCGACCGGCGAGCGTGCGCTCAGTGACGCGGGTTTTCCGGAGATAAACCGAGTCACCAAGATGGAGCAGCGGTTTGTAATCTTCATCGTCGTAGCCGATCACGCATCGGGGGGCATCGCCCCCGAGCAGAGCGCGTATCGAGCTTGCAAATCGAAGTGGAGCTACCGCGCCGAACGAGGTCTCCGCGAGCGGTTGAAGGAGGCGCCTAAGCGCTGCGTCTCCGTCAACGCCGGAGACGGGCAGCCGAGTGCTTCCCTCGGCGAGCGTCGCCAGCAGGATCAGCACCAGTGTGATCAGCGCATCGCGATCGGTGTCTGCCAGAGCGGGTTCGAAAGCCGCGATCTCCGCGGCGATTTGAATCGAGTCGCGCGTGAGATTCAGCGCTTCCGCAAACCACGCGAAGGCGAGCCACTTTTCCGCGCGCTCATCGCCGAGGCCCGCACGGCACTCGAAGTTTCGCCACGCGGACATCGTTGCGAGCGCTTGCGCGGGTCTCGTCATGCACCTTTCCCTCCGAGCGAACGCTCGAGCACCGCGCTGTAGCCTTGCAGCTCATCCCACGTCGGCCGATGGAAGTAGATACCGCGATTGCCAGCGCCATCGCGCTCGACGCCGCGGATGAACACGTAGAGGAGACCGCCGAACCGCTCGTTGTAATCGCGCTCCGAGGTAACTTGCAGCAGCCGTGTCACGCCGATCGAATAAATGATCTTCTGAATCTCGTAGCGCTCGCGCACGACACGCTCGAGCGCGTCCGGCTCGTACCAATGGAGAAGATCGCTCTTCCAGTCAGCGAAATAGGTGACGCCCTCGTGACGAAAGACGAAGTCAACGAAGCCCGTGACGAAGCCGCGCTCGACGCGCCAACTCTGATCGGCGCTCACCGCGAATTCTGGATGGCCGCGCTCGGGCATCGGGAAGACGAATTCCATCTCGCGCGCCGCCGCGCACGATCCGAGTCCGCGGATGATCTTGCCGCCCACGTTGACCGGCGCGCGCAGAGTATTGAAAACGATCTCCTGCGCCCTCGCCAGCCAACGTGTGTCGGTCACCTGCCGCATCCGCATGGCGCGCTCGAACAGCTCGCCGATCTCGCTGCGCAACTTCCACTGCTCAAAATCGACGCTTACTCCGAGCGTCGTCAAATCGAGCTGCTCGATTACTTCGTGCAGGAAGAGGCCGACGTTCGCGCCGCCCGGAAGATCCTCCGTGCTCGGCTCGGAATCGGCCTCGGCATCGCGCTTGAAGTCTTCCGGGTCGAGAGTATGCGCTTCGCGGGCGGTGCCTGCCGACAACGACGTGTAAGACTCGAACCTGAGAGCGCGATGCTCGCGCCGAAGCCGGGCGATGAGCGGCTCCGGCACGAGGTCCTGGGAAGCATCGAGCAGCGCGGTCCGCGGTTGCCAGCTTGCGATTCGTTCTTGCGAGCTTTCGACAGGAAGGTCTTTCGCGCCGCCATCAGGCTTGAAATCGACACGATCGATCAGAATGCGTCCGCTTTCTTCGCGGATAGGAAACTCTGCGAGCGCCTCGAGGCGGCGGTTCAGATGCTTGTAGTAGCCGCTGGCCTTCATCTTCAGCGATTCGGGGGGAAAATACGGCAAGTACAGTCGGGCGCGCGCGCGAGTGATTGCGACATAACTCAACCGCCGGTCCTCGTCTGCTTCTTCGCGATCGATCGCGGCTTTGGCGACGCCTTTCTTGTTGATTTTGTTAATCACGAAGCGGCGCTCACCGTTCTCGTGATAGACCCAGAGCTTGGTTTGCGGATTGCTGCCCCTGTGCGTCCCGCCGTAGAGAAATACGACGTCGGCCTCGAGGCCCTTCGCCTTGTGGATAGTCATCACCTGGACGGCATCGCGCTCGCTGTCGAGGCGCTGGATGTTGCGGTCCGAGCCCGGAGGAAGCTCGCGCTCGTGAAAGTAGTCGTCGAGCAGTTCGACCAGCTGTGCGAGCGAGCATCGGCGCGCGCCCGCTTCCTCGAGCAGGATCTCGAACATTTGCTGATAGTTGGTGAGCTCGCGCTCGCTGCCGGCGAAGAATAGTTCGCGATCGGCGAGACCGCTTTTGTTGAGCAGCGCGTCGAACAGCTCGGCGAATCGCTCGACGTCGGCCAGCGCCTTCCACTCCATCAGCCGATCGGTGAGATCATGCAGTGCGTCGGGGTCGAGAAGTCCGGGAAGCTCCGGGTACGGCACGCCGAAAAACGGCGAGCCCCACGCACGCAGGCGATTCGAGCGCCGCGATGGATCGGCGATCGCTCCGAGGACATCGAGGATGTCGGAAGCCTGGGCCGTCTGAAAAAGTCCTTCCTGCTTGTAGAAGGCAAAGGGCACGCCGTGCGCGCGAAGGTGAGCGCCGATTTCCTCGCCTTCGCGAATCGTGCGCGTGAGCACGAAGATATCGTTGGCGCGGACACAGCGTCGCTTGGAATCGGGGTTGGATATTTCGATTGCACGCGCCGGGTCGTTCAGGATCGCGTGAATCTCGCGCGCGATGAACGTACCGAGTCCGAAGCGCAAACTTCGCGCGCTCGCCTTGTCAGCAGCCGCGTGTACCACGCTGATCGGCGCCAGGTCGCCGCCATTCTCCGTCGCGCGCATCGACGGCTGGCCACAAGTAACGGGATGGTCGTAGATGATTCCGACACCGTCGTCCGCGAAGAATGGCTCCCGTGCGCGCTGGTCCAGCAGGATGTTGAGCGCGTCAACCATCCGCGGTGTCGCGCGAAAATTGCGCGTCAGCGGAATTGGTTCCTCACCCGAGTGCGCGAGCTCGCGGCGCGCGGCGAGATATGCGTACACATCCGCGCCGCGGAAGGAGTAGATTGCCTGTTTTGGATCGCCGATCAGGGAAATGGGATTCGCGCCGAGGCTCGCGACGAAGATTCGCGAGAAGATCTGCCATTGAAGATCGTCGGTGTCCTGGAACTCGTCGATTAACGCGCACGCATATCGCTCGCGCAACGCGGCAATCAGCGCCGGCGCCGAGTCGCCGCCGAGCGCAGCGTCGAGCCGCGCGAGCATGTCGCCGTAGTCGAGCAGACCGCGCTCCTGCTTGAGAGCGGCGAGACGTTCTTCAACGACCGGAAGAAATTCGTCGATGATCGATCGGGCCAGCTTGGTTTCGTCGTCCTCTGGTAATTCGCCTGTGCCAAGGCCGGGTCGATAACGATGCTGATGTGCCTGGTAGAGCAGCGATTCCAAAGCGTCGGCACCTTTCGCTTCATCGACCAGCCATCGGCGCAGCAATTCGCTGTAACCTTCGTCGCGCGCGAGCCGCTCGCGGAGCGCGGTGCGCATCGCGTCGTGGAACGCTTTACGCGAGTCGATCAATTCGAGGTCGAAGCGGGAGCCGGTAGCGAAGGCGAGCTCGCTCAGGACGCGGCGGCAGAAGCTGTGAATCGTATGGATGGGTGCGCGGTCGAACGCGCCGAGCGCCGCGTCGATTTTCCGGAGCTGGTTCTCATCGAGAACGATTCGTTCGCTCTCGATGTCTGAGTTGACCGCGCGCCCAGCAAGAATTCGCTCCAGCGTCGCGCGGATTCGCGCCCCCAGCTCGCCGGTTGCCTTTTCAGTGAACGTGACGACCAGGATCCTATCGATGGTCGTGTCTGTTTCGATCAGCAGGCGGACGATGAGCTGCTCGATGGTGAAGGTCTTGCCCGTACCGGCGCTGGCTTCGATCAGCACGTCGCGGCCGATCGGGATCCGCTCCAGGATCGCGGGCCGACTATAGACGTGCTCGCTCACGGCCTTTCGTCTTTTTCCCGTTATCGAATATCGAAGCGATAAGTTCGTAGCGACGCTTCCAGAGCTCCGCGATGCGTTCGTCGCTCGGCGGATAGAATCGCCGCGCGTTGCGTACCGGGCCGTAGTCCGACGCGCAGGTCGGTGGCATTTGCTCGCGAAGGCTATCCAGCGCCTGCTGGATGTCGCGCAGCGCGGGCGACTTGTTCATCTCCTCGAACGTCTTGGCGGCGGCCTCGATCGGGAAGAAATAGAAACTGTCGTCGGTCAACAGATCGCTGATGAGCGCAGAAAGGTAAGCGCGCGCGGCTGCCGCGCCCGGCGGACTGAAATGCCTGGTCGAGGGCTTGTCGGCCTTCGGACCGGGCAGGACGATCGCGTCGAATACGCGCGGCATCGGCTCCTCAGCCGCGGCAAGCACGATCGCTCCTAGGAACATCGCCACGAAGTCGCGCGGCTTCGATTCTTCGCGGACGATTCCGTTGAACGACCGCTCGTGCGCGGGTGAAAACATGCCGAGCGAGCCGTGCAGGATAACGTTGCGGACAGTCTCGCCGCCGTCGCCATTCCCGAGCGGGACCGCGAGCGTGAGTTGCGGAAGAATCGTGCTCGGCGCTGAAAATTCGTCCGCAGGACCGAGCCGAATCTCCTCCCATCCGTTGATCGACTCGCCGAGCAGTTTGCACCAATGAAGGAGCCTCGTCTCGTCGCGTTTTGCCGCCGCGTCGCCGAACGATCCGGCCGGCGCCTGGCCCTTCATCTGCGCGATGCGAAACGCATGCTCGTATGCGGCCCGCATCTTCTCGGCCTCGGCGCATCCTTTTCTGAAAACGTCGCGCAGCAGTATCGTTTGGTCGAGGCGCGAGAGCTCGAGCGGTTCGTCCTCGGCGGGTTCCTCGTATTCCTCGTTCTCCATCCCGAGCGCGTATCGCGCCGCACCCTGCAACGGACATTCGAGGTAGTGCCTTAGCGCGGCAACCATGACTCGAATTTCACGATCGTCGCGAACGCCGCTGCCTTTGACCTCGGGTCGTTCGACTACGCGCAACTGCCGCCGCAGGTTCGCCTGAATCTCTGGACTGAATGTGCCGATTAAGTCTTCGCTTCGCCTGGGCAGCGGCGCGCCGCGTAAGTGACTCTCGAGGTCGCTCCGCAGCGCTGCTACGCGCGCGCCGCGCCGCGCATCAGGATCGAAACTTTCGGATTCGCGTGACAACGGTGTTTCGGGTTGGCCGGCCAGCGCCGGAAAATATTTGGGATCGTAACGGCTCACGCGATGATGGATCGTAAGCTCCTTTAGCGTCTTCTCGTCGAGGTAACCGCGAAGCACACTCTGCAATTCGCGGATTACTGACGAGGGCTCGAGCGGATCTCCCGTTTGCCCGTCGCGCGCGACATAGGAAAGGAAAAGGCGCTCACGTGCCGCAAGCAGGAGTTGCAGAAATCCGAAGCGGTCGCGATCGGCTGGTGAAACGTCGCCGGCCAGGCGCCGCGCACCGCGCAAATCAAGCTGATCATTCGGCTCGTGCTCGGGAAAGATTCCTTCGTCGAGTCCGATGGCGAAGATAACCTTGAACGGGATGGACTGAATCGCCGAGAGCGGCGCGATCGCGATGCCCTGGCGGCTTAAGCGCCCCTGCATCGCATCGAGCTCGCCGATCCGGGCACGCACCATCTCGCGCAGAGCCTCGTAGCCGATCGGACCGGCGGAGAAATCTTCCTGCGCGACAGATTCGATCGCTTCGAGAAAGCGCTCGCGCACGCGTTCGTCGTCGGCTGCACCCGCGGGGATGTAGGTCGAGATCAATTCGATAAGAAGGCGCGACCAGTCCTTGGGGCTGAGGCGCGCCGTCTGCATTCTGCGCGCGTCGTCGATCATGCCGCGCGCGAGCCGCATCATCCGCGCCGCGCCGTCGAGATCGTCTTCGGCCAGCTCGAGCGGTAGATACGCTTCGCTGTCTGCCGATTGGAACATCCTGACGTCGTCGCCCTGCGCGCCGTCCATGAAAATTCCGAGGGCAAGCCGCTTGAGAGCTTGGTCCCAGTGATAGAGTCCGCGGATGTATGTGTTGCCCAGATCGTCATCGTCAGCGCCAAGGTAAACGCCGAGTATGTGCGCCCAGGCGGACCATCGCTCGCTTTTGAGTTCGCCGTCGCCACCGCCGATCGCCGGATGCGTCAGCAGGCGCAGCATCTGCTCGCGCGTGAAGCGGCCGAGCGGCAGGTCAAGTAGAAGTTCGAACGCCTCGGCGATTCGGCTCTCGGCGCTGCCGCGCGCGATGATATCGATCGGAAGGTCGTGCAGCTCGGCGAATACCGCCTCGATATGCGGCAGATAGGCGGTGCTCACGGCGGTCGGCATCGAGATCGCGATTTCGTGAAAGCGAAGTGGGCGATGCTCGACGGCGTCGCTCCGGATCATCGACCAGATCGCGTTGGCAACGATCTCCACCTCGCGGCGGATGCTCGGGCAGGCGAGGAATCGAATCGAGCGATCATCCTCCGCTCCATGGCCTTCGGCGACAGGCTCGAGCGTCGGAATGCGGAACAGGATGTCACGTTGCAAGCGCTGGAGCAGAGCCGAATTCTGTTCCGATCCAGGTTCAACGAAATGGGGTTCGAATTCACATTCAGTCAACTCATTTAGTAGGCGAATATATTCGCGGCCGGGCCGCCCCCAGTACTGTAGCGCGCGCGTGTCTTCGGTATTCAACAGTCCGAACGGATCGTCCGAATCGAGCAGCGCGCCGCCGAGTTTTTCGCCGCGCCGCGGCCATCGCGTGCGATCGCTTCGCCGCGAGGTATCGAGGTCTTCCCAGAATTCCATGCATGGATTGATTGCGTAGATTCGAACGTCAACTATCTGCCCGAGACGGTTGAAGATTTCGGCGAAGGCGGTGCCTACATAGGCCAGACCGAAGATATGGAGCGGACCACGCAGGGCGCGACGCAGCGAATCTCCATCGATTGCCGCCATGGTATCGGGTAGAAGCATCCAGCGGTGCGCGCCGTTGCCCTGAAATTCGGAGCGGACGCAGCGGTGTTCGTCGAAGATCATTCGCCAGAGCGCGCGCTGCCATCGTTCGGCACGCGCGAATGTTCCGACTGCGTATGCGCGATCGCGCTGCCACGCATCGATCATCGGACGGCGGGAAATCGAGTACTCGCGAAAAAGTGCCGCGACACGCGCGCTCAGCTGTAGTGCGCGTGACTCCCGGTCAGCGGGTCGGACACCGCCGCCGATATAGTCGAGCGCGGGCGCGAGATCAGAAACGGCGTGGCCCGAGGCTCGGCGGAGTGCCTCAAAGATTACGCCCTGGAGCGTATCAGCCTCGAGCACTCGAAGGCGAGCGTCAGACTGCCCGACAATTCGGCCGAGGAAAGCGCGCAGGAACGGGAAGCGGAGGTTGGCGGCGATGCCGAGGTGTTGGGCAAGCTCGAACTTGACGAACTGCTCGGTCGCGCGGTTCGGCACGACAATATCGACCGGCGTCAGCGCGTCACCCTGCTGCGCATCGATCACGGCGCGGGCGAGCGGGTCAATCAGAGAGTCGAGTCGATTTGAATAATGAAGCCGAATCATTCGCTGAGCGGCCGCACTGAAGTTTATACTTTCAGCGCCGGCTTTTCAGCGACGAGACGCGCAGGCTGTGGATTACTCTTTCAGCCTAACGTACTCGAAGTCGATCGGCTGATGGTTGATGCCGCGCGGCGGTGGCGCGATCCATGACGCAAACTGGCCGGGGCGCGTAACCGGCTTCATCAACGAGCCGACGAACTCGCGCTCGGCGGCGGTCGGCAGCCATTCAGCCTCGCGCCGTTGCCATTTCGCGGCGGAAACAATCTCGCCATTGGGCGTGACGTTGACCTCCTTGAAATTGCCGATTGCGCGCCGAAATGCGCGATGCGGCAGCTTGAGCGCATAGTCGATACCCGCGTTGCGGATAATCTTGTTCCAGCGCTCGACGCCGCGCTCGGAGTCAAAGATGTATTCCTCGCGCAGCGCCTCGTTGAGTGCGAGCAGCGCCGGCTCCTCTTTCTCCAGGATTAGCTCGCCCTCGGGCTTCATCACTCCTCGCGTGCTCTCGGTGAGGCGGTGATCGTCGTCGTGCGCCGGTTCCTTGAAGCGTCCCTTGAGGCCGGCGCTGTAGTAGTTCGCGGCGTTCGTCGAAAGTTCCGAGCCGAACAGATCGAGCGAAACCGAGTAGTGGAAGTTTATGTACTTTTGAATGATAGCGAGATCGATTCCACCGTACTCGCTCACGCGATCGGTGTTGTGCTGCTTCATCAGCTCACAGGTGCGCGCGACGACGCGGCCGACTCCGAACTCGCCGACGAACAGATGATGCGCTTCCTCGGTGAGCATGAAGCGGCAGGTGCGGGCGAGCGGATCGAAGCCCGATTCGGCGAGGCTCGCGAGCTGATACTTGCCGTCGCGATCCGTGAAGTGTGTAAACATGAAAAACGAAAGCCAGTCCGGCGTCCGCTCGTTGAACGCGCCGAGGATGCGAGGGTTGTCGGCGCTGCCGGAGCGTCGCGCGAGCAGGGCCTCAGCCTCCTCGCGTCCGTCGCGGCCGAAGTAGGCGTGAAGCAGATAGACCATCGCCCATAGATGGCGCCCCTCCTCGACGTTGACCTGGAGGAGATTGCGCAAGTCGTAGAGCGAGGGACATGTGCGGCCGAGGTGGCGCTGCTGCTCGACGGAGGCCGGCTCGGTGTCGCCCTGCGTCACGATGAGGCGGCGTAGCGTTCCGCGATGCTCTCCGGGAATTTCCTGCCAGGCGGGCTCGCCGCGATGCTCGCCGAAACCGATCCGGCGATCGCCGCCATGTTCAGCGAGGAAAATTCCCCATCGATAATCCGGCATCTTCACATACCCGAACGTCGCCCAACCTTGAGCGTCAACCGATGTGGCGGTCCGCAGATAAACGTCGTGATGCTGAAAGCCCTCGGGGCCGAGCTCGCGCCACCAGTCGAGAAAGTGCGGCTGCCATTCCTCGAGCGCGCGCTTCAGGCGGCGGTTGTCGGAAAGCGATACGTTGTTGGGAATTTTCTCGGAATAGTCGATTGACACTTACACTCTCCTGGAATCGAATTCGGCGCGCTGACCGCTCCCGTAACGCTTCAACGCACCCTTGTCGCCGACGGCGTTCGGCCGTTGAAAAATCCAGTTTTGCCACGCCGAGAGGCGCGCAAAGATTTTGCTTTCGATCGTTTCGGGACCAGCGAACCTCAGCGACGCTTCCATCCCGGTTAGCGCGTCCGACGAAAATACCGCGCGTTCCTCGATCGCGAGACGAACTTCATCGTTCCAATCGATATCGTCGGGGGTGAAAGTCGCGAGTCCGAGCCGCTCCGCTCGCGCGGCATCGATTTCGTTTCCAACTTCACAGCGGAGTGTCTCGATTTGCTCGCGATTATCTAGGAAGCGGCTCTCGAGCCGCGTCAGTCCATTGCACATCGGGAGGGCTCCGAAATTTATCTCTGTCAGAATCATCGTCGCGGCGGGTAGTTCCTCGCCTTCACGCTGGCCGCTCAGCATGTAGATGCGATCGGCGGAAAGCGCGAGCTCAAGAAGGGTCCCGGCAAAGCATGACCCTGGTTCGATCAGCGCAAAGATCGAACGCGAGCTAACGTCGAGCCGCTTCAAGGTCCGCTTGAGGTAAAGCGTTACCTCGTGGACCAGCCAGTCGCTCGAGTTTTGCGCGAGGAACCGATCGTACGCAGCAACCGTACGCAAATCGCCCTCAGTGCGGAAAACCCAGGTCCGAATCGAGTCTTCATTGAAGCGGAGATGCAGGATCGCGTCATCGAGTTCGCGCGCGATCGCGAGCGGCCAGAAGCGGTCGCCCATCGCATGAGCGCCAGCAGCGTTCTGCGGCGGCGGGCCGTCTGGGCCGCGCAAAGTCAGAGTCGCTGCCGCAAGGTCGTGATCGAGAACGATCTTGATGTGAGAGTAGAGGACGCGCGAATCCTCAATCGTGCGCTCAAGAGGCGAAAGCGCGATACCGCCGGCGTTGCCCCGATCGGTCGCGTGCGCCACAGATTCGAGTGCTCGCTTGCGCGCGGTCTCTAGCAGCTGCGTGCGCGGCACGACTTCGTCGACCAGCCTCCATTCGACTGCGCGACGACCTTTGATTCCTTCCTCTGTGGTGCAGAAGAAATCCGCGCGGTCGCGCCGCACGCCGCGCTTGTCAACCAGCCGCGTAAGCCCGCCTGTGCCGGGAAGGACGGCGAGCAGCGGAACTTCGGGCAACGAAACTGCGGTCGCGCCGTCATCGGCCATGAGCAGGTAGTCGGTGGCGAGCGCCAGTTCGTAACCGCCACCCGCGCACGCGCCGTTGATAGCAGCGATGTAGCGCTGTCCTGAGTTAAGCGTCGCGTCCTCGATTGCGTTGCGCGTCTCGTTCGTAAACTTGCAGAAGTTGACCTTCAGGCCGTGGCTCGTTTGCGCGAGCATCCTGATGTTGGCGCCGGCCGAGAAAACTCGCTCGCGTCCGGAACGCACTATCACGCATCCAATCTCGGGATGCTCGAAGCGCAGGCGTTGGACCGCGTCGTAAAGTTCGATATCGACGCCGAGGTCGTACGAGTTGAGTTTCAGCTCGTAACCGGGAAAGAGCCCGCCGTTCTCGTCAACCTCCAGGACGAGTTCGGCCACGGCGCCGTCGATCTTGAGCTTCCAGTGGCGATAGCGGCCGGGTTCTGTGCGAAAGTCAATCATCCGTGAATGGCCTCGTTTCGTGTATGCGTTATAAGGCAGTTACACCATTGCGCGCAAACATCATTTTGTTACTGCCGCGCTTTGGCCTTCGCGATCAATTCTTTGAGTGCCTGCCGCACCGTTTTGCCGCTCGTTATCACGCGCGCATCGGCCTTGGCGTAAAGCTCGTCGCGCTGGGCGAGGATGCGGCGCATATCGAGCATTGCCTGTTCATCACCCGTTTCCTCGCGCACGCGCAGGTCGCCCTGGCATATTACGCGATGCCAATGCTCGCGCGGCGACGCTTTAAGCCAGACCGTCCAGCACGATTCGAGCAGACGTTGAAACGTGGATGGCTCGGAGACGATGCCGCCAGCAGTTGCCATCACGATTCGCGGGCGGGAATGCAGCAGGCGCTCGAGTGCGCGCCGCTCGTAGCGGCGATAGGCAGCTTGCCCCCAGAGGTCGAAGATTTCGTCGACGGCGACGCCGGCGTTGGTTTCGATCTCGCGGCTCAGCTCGACGAATTCCCATCCGAGGTGCTCCGCCAGCAGCGCGCCCAGCGTGCTCTTGCCCGCACCGCGAAGACCAATCAATGCGATCCGATCGCGCCGGAAACTGAGATCACCAAAGCGCCGCGTGAGAATCGCGGTGGCGGACTCGAGGTCATTGGGGCTCAGGCGGCGAAGCCGTTCCGCGAGTAAAACGTACTCGACCGGAGGAGGCGGGTTCTGGTCAACCAGCTCCGAAAGTGCCACGTCGATTGCGCTCGCGAGGCGCCGCAGCAATACGATCGAGAAATTGCCGCGGCCGGATTCAAGTTCGGCGAGGTAGCGCTCCGAGATTCCCGAGTCTCGCGCGAGCATCCGCCGCGTCATGCCGTGGCGTGCGCGGGCGTCACGCACGCGCGCGCCGAGAAGCCTGAGGTAGTCGGGGCGTGAGAGCGGCGCAGCTTCAACGTCCTCGCGGGCGGCCTTGGCGAGCTTACGGCCGGCCGTCATCGATTGCTCGTCGGTCAACAATATGCATTATCTTGCCTATAGCACGAGGGCGCGGCTGATGCCTATGAAGTCCGACCGACGAACGACAATCGACTTTGGCCAGCGATTCAACGCCGCATCATATTTCGTCGATCGCCACCTTGATGAAGGAAACGGGGAACGAATCGCGTTCGTTGACGAGTCGGGGCCTCATTCATATTTCGAGCTCGCACGCCGCGTCGCGGGCGCCGCGGCGGCGCTCAAAGATTGCGGCGTCAACGTCGGCGATCGCGTGATTTTGTGTCTCCTCGATTCGATCAACTTTCCGGCGATCTTCTTCGGCGCGCTCAAAATCGGCGCGATACCGGTGCCGATCAATACGTACCTGACGGCGGCCGACTACGAGGCGATCGCGCGCGACAGCGAACCCGTGGCGGTGGTTCTTTCCTCCGCACTCGGCGACCTTTGGCGACCCGTGCTCTCCGGCATTTGCGCGATTCGAAATCTGATCGTCGCCGATGGCGCCGCGGCCGACGTCGCTCGCGTCGCGCTCTCTCTTGACGCGCTCGCCGGCGAGAATGCCGGGACAACGATCGAGGCCGCGCCGACGCGCGCCGGCGATATTGGCTTCTGGCTCTATTCGTCTGGCAGCACTGGCAAACCGAAAGGCGTGATGCATCGGCACGCCGATTTGCTCCACACCGCCGTCCACTATGGCGACGGCGTGCTGGGAATCACCGGGCGCGATCGCATCTTCTCCGCGTCTAAGATGTTTTTCGCGTACGGTCTTGGCAACGCCTGCACATTTCCACTGCACGCGGGCGCAACGTCGATCCTGATGCCCGAGCGTGCGACGGCGCAATCGATAATACGCGCGATGCGTACCCATCAGCCGACAATGTTCTTCGGCGTGCCGACGCTGTTCGCGTCGATCCTCGCGCATCTCGAGAACAACGCCGAGCCGCTCTCATCGCAGCTCCGTATCTGCGCATCCGCGGGCGAAGCTCTGCCCGCCGCGATCGCCGAGAAGTGGCGCGCGCGATGCGGTGTCGAAATTCTCGACGGCCTCGGATCGACCGAGGTGTTGCACATCTTCATTTCGAATCGGCCTGGCGCAGTTCGCCAAGCGTCGTCAGGCACGCCAGTCAGCGGCTACGAAGTCGCGATTCGATCGGACGACGGCAGCGACGCGGACGTCGGCGAAGTCGGTGATTTGTGGGTTCGCGGTGATTCGATCGCGGCCGGATACTGGAACGCGCCCGATGCGACCACGCGCACCTTCGTCGATGGATGGCTCCGCACGGGCGATAAGTGCTCTCGGGACGCGGAAGGTTTCTATCACTATGCGGGCCGCGGCGACGACATGCTGAAGGTCGGAGGGATCTGGCTCTCGCCGGTGGAAGTCGAAGCCGCGCTGCTCGAACATTCCGGCGTGCTCGACGCCGCTGTGGTTGGCGCGGCCGATGCCGATTCGCTGATCAAGCCTCGGGCTTTCATCGTTCCGCGCAATCCCGGCGATGCGTGCAATGAATTCGCGGATCGGTTGAAACAGTTCGTGCGCGAGCGCCTGGCGCATTACAAATGTCCACGCTGGATCGAATTCCGAACCGAGCTGCCACGCACCTCGACGGGCAAACTTCGACGCAGCGCACTGAGAGACGAGGGCTAGAGCGCGCTAGTCGCGTGGCGCGACCGAGACGTAGCGATTGCCGCGCTCATAAAAGCGCCACGGCCGCTTTGCCCAGTCGCCCGCGTAGTCAACATTGATTCGCGGCGAGCGTCCGATGCGCCGGACGGGCGAGGCATCTTCGAGAAAGAGTTTGTCGCCGAGAAGATCGCGGCCGTAGTCGTGGCCGGTGATCGCGAGCGCCTGGGTCAGCTTGCCGGGACCGTTGGTGAGATCGCGAGAGGTAGCTGGCCGCCCCCGCCGTTCCACCATCAGCTCGATGCCCCGCACCGGCTCGAGGGCTCTTAACAGTACCGCGTGCGGCTCGCCCTCTGCGGCGACGACCAGGTTGATCGCCCAACTGATTCCGTAGAGCAGGTAGATGTACGCGTGACCCGGCGGCCCGAACATCGCGGCCGTGCGCCGCGTCAGTCCGCGCGACGAATGCGCCGCGAGATCGAGGGGCCCGCGATAAGCCTCGCATTCGACGATGCGTCCGGCGGCCTCGCCCGCGGCGGTGCGATGCACGAGAATTTTGCCGATACAGTCGCGCGCCACGATGAGGACTGGACGCGCGTAAAATTCACGGGGAAGCCTCCGCCGCCGAGGGGCATCGTGCGGAGTTTGCTCAGGTTCGACCGCGGACGCGCGCATCGATCATGATAAGAAGCTGAAGAGTTTCAGCCGCGCAAGCACGATCATTTTGATTGCTTCGAGGCCGGCCGGCAGGATCTTGTAGGGCGCGACCTCGTTCGGATTGTTCTTGAGCGCCGACTCGACGCCGCGACGCCACGCGATTCGGATTTCGGTGTTGACGTGCACGATCGTCATTCCGGCCTTGATTGCGCGCCGGAAATCATCATCGTCGGTGCCGGAACCGCCGTGCAGCGTCATGAACGTTCCCGTCGCCTTCTCCAGCTCCGCGATGCGCTCGATGTTGAGGCGCTTGTGGGCCTCGCCGCTCACCATGCTCTCCAGCATCCCGTGCATGTTGCCCACGGCGGGCGCCAGCACATCGACCTTGGTCGTGTCAACGAACTGCTTCGCTTCGGCGGCGGTGGTGAGCGCGCTCATGTTTTCCGGTTTCTTTTCGAGCACCGCCGAGGCGGCGCCGATGTAGCCGATTTCGCCCTCGACGACGATTGCCGGATTGATCGACTTCATCGCCTCGACCGCGCGTTTGGTCTCCGCGACGTTCTTATCGAATGGCAGCGCCGAACCGTCGAAGATTACTTCGTCGAAGCCCGCGCGTGCCGCTTCCTCAGCCTTGGCCAAGGAGTGAGTGTGATCGGCATTTAGAAACAGCGGGAGGTCAGACTGCTCGCGTTTCACTTTGACCAGCGCCGCCGCCTCGCGGACACCGACGAACTCGCGTTCGCCCTCCGATACTCCGACCATCACGGGCAGCTTCAACTCGCGCGCCGCTTCGACCACGGCGTTGAGAGCGGTGAGGTCGGAAAAATTAAAATGCCCGACCGCGACCTGGCGGCGGTGAGCGTCGGTCAGAACATCGAGCAACGATTTCATACGCTCGACTGTACCGCGTGCGCCGGGTTGTGCCCAACTTAGTTCTCGCGCACGCGTCAGTTTTGCAATCGTCAAATTTCACCAACCGCGTTGGCGATAGCTCGGCGAAACTGTTAGCGACGATCGTGGATAAATCGCAGCGCGCTGACTGGAAAACGACGCCTATCCGGTGCAGATTAGCAGATGGAAGCGGAGCGGCGGGGAACGATCGACCGTTCATCCTTCAACGCGCGACGAAATCGGCACTGGACTTGACGACCTCGGGCCGCGTGATGTGCCGCGGTGTGCGTTTCTGGCAGGATTGAATTAAGGATGGCTGTTCCTCCGATTTCGGATTCCAACCGCAACCTCTTCAAATCGCTCATCGACCATCACGTGCGGTTCACGCTGGCGAAGCGCCGCCAGGATCTGTCTCGCCACGACTGGTACCAGGCGACCGCGCTGGTGGTGCGCGACATGCTGGTCGAAAAGATGCTCACGACGCGCGCGCGCTTCGATCGAGTCAATGCAAAAAAACTTTACTACCTGTCACTCGAATTCCTGATCGGCCGCTCGCTCGAGAACAATCTCTTCAATCTCGGCATCATCGATGAATGCCGCGACTTTCTTGCCGACTCGGGCGTCGATCTGCGCGTGCTGTTTGACGAGGAGCCCGACGCCGCGCTCGGTAACGGCGGCCTCGGCCGGCTCGCCGCATGCTTCCTCGATTCGCTGGCGACGATGGACATGCCGGGCTACGCCTACGGCATCAACTATGAGTTCGGATTGTTCCGCCAGGAAATCCGCGACGGGCAACAAATCGAGCGGCCCGACAGTTGGCAGCGCGAGCGCTCGCCGTGGCTTATCGCGCGTCCCGAGGAAGCCTGTCAGGTCCCGGTCTATGGCCGCATCGAGCATCGCATCGATCGCAAGGGCGAGTACACGCCGTCGTGGGTCGATCGACGGGTGCTGGTCGGGATGCCGTCCGATCTGCCGATCGCAGGGTTCGGCGGCCGCACGGTCAACTACGTCCGGCTCTTCGCGGCCAGCGCGTCGGACGAGTTCGACATGCAGATCTTCAACGCGGGAGACTACCTGAAGGCTGTCGAGCAGAAGATGGTCTCGGAGACGGTGTCACGCGTGCTCTACCCGTCCGACGCGGTGCAGGCCGGCCGTGAGCTCCGACTGCTGCAGGAATACTTTTTCGCCGCCTGCGCGATACGCGATATCCTGCGCACCTATCTGCGGCGCGGTGAAGAGGATTTCCGCGAGCTGCCGTCGAAGGTCGCGATTCAACTTAACGATACTCATCCCTCACTGGCGATCGCGGAAATTATGCGGCTGCTGGTCGATGAGTACGATCTGAACTGGGAAGTGGCGTGGGAAGTTACGCGCTCTACCGTCGCGTACACCAACCATACTCTCCTGCCTGAGGCGCTCGAGCGATGGCCGATAAGCCTGCTCGAGCGCGTCGTGCCGCGACATCTGCAAATCATCTACGAAATCAACCGGCGCTTTCTTGGTCATGTCGCGATGCTCTCGACGAGCGATCACGAGCTCTCGCGACGCGTCACGATTGTCGAGGAAGGTTACGACGGGCACGTGCGGATGGCGAACCTTGCGATCGTCGGTAGCCATTCGGTGAATGGCGTCTCGGAACTTCATTCCGAGCTGCTGAAGACCAGGCTCGTCCCGGATTTTTATAAACTCTGGCCCGAGCGCTTCAGCAACAAGACCAACGGCGTGACGCAGCGGCGCTGGCTCCTGATGGCGAATCCGGGGCTCGCCAACCTGCTCGACGCCACGATCGGCTCCGGCTGGGCGACAGACCTCCAGCAACTGCGCGAGCTCGAGCCGCTTGCGGACAATGCCGAGCTGCAGGCGCGGATCAGCGCGATCAAGCGCGTAAACAAGGAGCGCCTCGCGCGAATCGTAAATCGGATCTCCGCGGTCGATATCGATCCCGAGGCGATGTTCGACGTGCAGGCCAAGCGCATCCACGAGTACAAGCGCCAGTTGCTGATGGCGCTCGGCATCGTTCACCAATACCTGCAGATCGTCGAAGACGGCATCGAGCCGGCTAATCCCCGCGCATACCTGATGGCGGGCAAGGCCGCGCCCGGCTACTGGGCGGCCAAGATGATTATCAAGTTGATTAACAACCTGGGCGACGTGATCAATTCGGATGTTCGCACGCGCGGGCTAATCAAGGTTGCATTCCTGCCCGATTACCGCGTTTCGCTGGCCGAGAAGATCATTCCCGCCGCCGACGTGTCGGAACAAATATCAACCGCCGGACGCGAAGCGTCAGGCACCGGCAACATGAAGTTCGCGATGAACGGCGCACTGACTATAGGCACGTTGGATGGCGCCAATATCGAGATCAGGAAGGCCGTTGGCCCGGATAGCATATTTATCTTCGGCCTGACTGCGGAGCAGATCGAGGAATGCCAGAAGAATCGAAACTATAATCCGCGCCAGTGCTACGAGAGTGATCCGAGATTGAAGCGTGTGCTCGATACGCTCGCGTCGGACCGATTCTGTCCCAAGGAGCCAGGCCTGTTTCGCTGGATCCGCGACTTGCTCTTGGAGCGCGATGAATACTTTCTGATGGCGGATTTCGGTTCTTACGCCGATACTCAGTCGGAGATCGCGCGGCAGTATATTCAAGAAGAAGTCTGGAATCGCAAAGTGATACTCAATATCGCGCGCATTGGATATTTCTCCAGCGATCGGACGGTCGCCGAGTACGCGCGCGATATTTGGGGACTGACTCCGGCCTGAGCCGGCGGCGGCTCAGTGCCGCGCCAGCTTGTCAACCTCGGCCATTTCGTCGGCAGTCAGCTTCCATCCTCCCGCCTTCACGTTGTCGGTGACCTGCTGCGGACTGGTCGCGCCCGAGATCACGCTCGATACCTGCGGATTCGACGCGAGCCAGCTCATCGCAAGCTCAAGCAGCGAGTGACCGTGACTCTCAGCGAAATCACTCAGCTTGCCGACGGTCTGATGATTCTCTTCGGTCAACCATTGATCGGCCATCCGCTTCATCAGCGTGAGCCGCGCACCCTTGGGCAGCTCCGTGCCCTTGCGATATTTGCCGGTCAGGAAGCCGCTCGCGAGCGGAAAGTAGGGCAGGATACCAACGCCGAATTGTTTGCACGCCGGCACCAGCTCGCGTTCGACGCGGCGCTCGAGCAGATTGTAATGGTTCTGCGCCGAGACATAGGGCGCGAGTCCTGAGCTGCGCGAGATACACGCCGCCTCCGCCACCTGCCATCCGGCGAAGTTGCTCGAGCCGATATAACGGACCTTGCCCGCATGCACCAGGTCAGTCAGCGCTTCGAGCGTTTCCTGCTGCGGCGTCTCCGCATCGGGCGCATGCAGTTGGTAGAGATCTATATAGTCAGTGCCGAGACGCTTTAAGCTCGCCTCCACCGCCGCCATGATGTACCGGCGCGAGGCGCCGTGCATGTACGGTCCGTCGCCCATCGCCATTCCGAACTTGGTCGCGACCAATATCTCTTTACGCCGTTCGCCGAGCGCCTTGCCCAGGAAATCCTCTGACGTCCCGCGATTGCCGTAGATATCTGCGGTGTCAAACAGCGTCACGCCCTCGTCGAGCGCGCGATGCACGATCGCGCGGGTCTCCTCGGCGCTGCATTTCATGCCGAAGTTGTTGCATCCGAGACCGATGAGAGAAACCTGGAGTCCTGAATTGCCGAGATTCCGATATTCCATTTTCTGCTCGTCCTGCTCGCGACTTGAATAGTCAGTTGATTACTCAGTTTGACTTCTAGGATTTGATTAACACGTTATCTTCGCGTTCGAGCGCCCTGCGCGCGGCCGGCCGCTTGAGCATCCGATCCTTGTGCGCGGTGAAATTGTTCAAATCCTTCACCGGCAGCTCGCCGCGCACGCCCCAGCTATAGAGCACCAGCGCGTAAGGATCGCAGACCGAGTACTGATCGAGCAGCCATTCGCGGCCCGCGAGCCATCCGTCAATCATCTGCAGATAGTTGAGGAACGATTGGCGCGCTACCTCGCGAAGATTTGGATGCGCCGCGGTGTCGGAGGCGTAGCGCTCGGGCCGAGCGTTATGCGCCCACGCCACGTGCACGCTGCTCGCGAAGAACGACATCAGCGAATGGCATCGCGCCTCTGCGAACGGCTCGCGCGGGATCAGGTTCGCGCCCGGATTGGTGCGCGCGACGTAGGTCATCATGCCGATGTTCTCGAACAGCGCGCGGCCGTCGTCGAGGATCAGCGCCGGCACGCGCCCGTTGGGATTGATCTTGAGGTACGAATCGCTGCGCTGCTCGCTAGTCGCAAAATCTATCTTGCGAAGCTCGAATTTCGCACCCGATTCCTCGAGCACGATATGCGAGGCGAGCGAGCAGGCGCCGGGAAAATAGCAAAGTGTCATCATCACGGCGGTCTCCTCGGGGTGAAATCAGCAGGACTTGCGTGATGGCGGAATTTTGGTCTTTTTATGGATCCACATCCGGCGCCGCGAAAACCGCGCCGCCCGTCACGAAGTCCGCTGAATCGACACCTAATCCACTCGATCACCGGACGCAACCAGAGCGCATATGCTGCTTAGAATCGATCGTCTCGAAGGTCCGCTCTACGGCAGAGTCTACCGCGCGATGCGCGCGGAGATCCTGAACGGGCGATTGCATCCCGGCATGCGTGTTCCCGCGACGCGCGCGCTTGCGAGCGAGCTCGGAGTGTCGCGCAATATCGCGATCCTCGCCTACGAGCAGCTCCTCGCTGAAGGCTACCTGACGGCGCGGCACGGCTCCGGCACGTTTGTCGCTTCTGAGCTGCCCGAGCATCTGACTACGGTCGCCGGCCGCGCTCCCGCCCGGCATGCAGCCGCGAGCGGCGCAGCGCTGCGTCTCACCTCGTATGCCTCGCGCGCGATGGCGGAGACGCGTCGTGTGTCGCTCCGCTGGGACGTGCGATATCCGCAGTTGCCGTACGATTTTCGCTACGGGCGGCCGTCGTTCATCGATTTTCCGCATGAGATCTGGAGCCGAATCGTGGTGCGGCGGCTTAGGCGTGCCTCATTGCGCGATCTCGACTACGGCCCGCCCGAGGGAATCGCGGAACTCCGCGAGGCGATCGCAGATTACCTCGGCCGCGCGCGCGCCGTCGCCTGCAACGCCGAGCAGGTGATGATCATCAACGGCTCGCAGCAGGCGCTCGATCTCGCGGCGCGGGTGCTGATCGAGCCGGGGGATCGCGTGATCCTCGAGGAGCCGCACTATCGCGGCGCATGGGCTGTCGCTTCCGCCGCCGGCGCGCGTATCGCGACGCTGGATGTGGACGAGCAAGGCCTCGATGTCGGTGCGCTGGGTGGCAGGCATGGCGCGGCGCGGCTCCTATTTGTGACGCCGTCGCATCAGTTTCCGACCGGCGCGACGATGCCGCTCGGGCGGCGGCTCGAGCTGCTCGCATGGTCCCGCAAAACGGGAGCGTTCATCTTCGAGGACGACTACGACAGCGAGTTCCGTTACAGCGGCCGCCCGATCGAAGCGCTGCAGGCGCTCGACGACCAGGGCCGCGTGATCTACGCCTCAACGCTGTCGAAGGTGATGTTCCCCGCTTTGCGCATGGGATATCTCGCGCTGCCTGAGCCGCTCGTGGAGCCGTTTCGGGCGGTCAAGGGGCTGCTAGATACGGGGAGTCCGATGCTGCCGCAGCTTGCGCTACTCGACTTCATCCGCGAGGGCCACTTCGAGCGTCATTTGCGGCGCTCACGCGCCCGCAATGCGTCGAGGCGTGCGGCGGTGCTCGAGGCGGTTGCGCGCTGCTTCGGCGCGCGTGCGGAAGTTCGCGGTGCGCAGGGCGGGCTGCACGTGCTGCTATGGTTCCGCGACATTGCGAACGGCCGTGGCCGCGAGATTCGCCAGCGTGCACGCGAGGTGGGAGTCGGCGTTTACCCGGTGACGTCCTTCTACGCGACGCCCCCCGCGCACCTCGGATTGCTCATCGGGTATGCGTCGCTCACCGAAAAAGAGATCGCCGAAGGCATCCGCCGCCTCGCGACTGTGCTCGAGTGACGATTTGGGAGCTTGATGTACTAGTCGATGTCGGGGATTCGATATCCGGACTTGGTGGACACTTCAATCCATCCGTCGAGTGCCTCGACCAGACCTTTGCGCGCCTCTTCGATCGTCTTCCCGCTTGCCCACAAGCCTGAAAGGCCGGGCATGGTGGCAAACCACTCCCCCTTTTCCATCTTCTCGTACTGCGCGTGATTCAACGCGTTTTCCATGTATTGGAGCATGGTCGCCATGGGGAATACTGTGAGAAATCATCGACTAAGGCGTTATGTTGTTGCGTTCGACTGGCGGCGGTTCTCAAGTGACGATTGGGAACTAATGTGCGTCGCGGACTATTCAGTTACTACTTTGCCAGGCACGGATCGTCCGCCGAAATGCAGAGCCATTCCCCACCCAACATTACATCTCATGAGCCCGCGAATCATTTTCCAACTTTTCCCGTTTGAAACCTTCCCGACTGCAATCTGTATGGCTGGTAGAGGTTTCTTCACGTTCCCACTTGGATAACGGAGCTCCTAGGTCCGGCTCCTTTTTGGCGTTGTTTGGCGGCGTCATGAGGTACCACGGGCGCTCGTACGTGTTGTTGCAGGCCGCTACACAACGGCCTGAAACTGCGAGCGCGATTGCCAAGCGAGCGTTCATCGGCCGCGATCAACAAATCACCGCGCCCTCGGGGCTGGCCGCGGGCGCCCAGGGATCAAATTGCCCGAAGCGTATCGACGATATTTCGACGGGCGGCGGAACGCGCGGGAACCCACGCGCTCAAGAAGCCGATGCCAACGGCAATCACCATCGCTTCGCCTATTACCACCGGCGGCATCCTGATCGTACTCAACGGTCCCAGGCCGCCAAGCCGGGCGCCGTTGAGCAGAAGCAAAGCCCCCACGCATCCGATTGTTCCACCGAATATGGCTATCGCAGCCGACTCGGCGAGGAGCATCCAGAGAATGCTGTACGAGGGAAACCCGAGCGATCGCATCAGCGCGATTTCGCCGCGCCGCTCGCGGATCGACATCGAGGCGGTGTTGGCGGCGACCAGACCTATGGTCACTACCACTATCAATCCCAGCCATTCTGCCAGCTCGAATATCAACCGGTAGTTGCTGAGGAAGCTCGCGAAGAAGGCCTTCTCCGATTCGGTTTGGGTTTCGGCCGACGAGTTTGCGAAGTACTCGTCAATTTCCTTGGCCACCTGCGAGGTTGTAGCGTCGCTGTCAGGCATCACCCACATCGAGTCTGTGAACGGGGCTTGACCGGTCGCTGCCTTGAGTGCCTCCTGCAGATAGTCGCGGCGAAATACCAGGATATCGGGCGGAGCCTTGCGGCCCAGAATACCGACGATTTCCAGTTGCACCTCCGGGTACGAGGGAATCGACGGGCGAAGCATGATCTGCTGCCCAACCTTGAAATGGAACCGCTTCATCGTTTCGGGTCCGACCAGGCACGCGCGCCGCTCAAGTTTGAAATCGCGCCAGCTCTCTTCTGAAACGCCCCAATCGGAAAACACCTTCTCAACCCGGTCGGGGTCCAGCGTCCAATTGGGAAACTGATCGGTCGTCTCGTGATAGATGCCGCCGTACCAGGACTGCGACACGGCCGCTTCGACGTGCGGCAGCGCCAGGATCTTTGGCAGATAGGCGGGAGGCAGCCCGTACGGCAAGCCGGCCTTGTTGTGTACGACTAGGCGGCGTGAAGACGCGACATTGGACAACACCTGGTTGACTGCGGTGGGAACGGCGGCCAATGCCGAGAAGATGAAGATCGAAACCGCGATAGAGAGAATCGTCAGCACAGTGCGGCGTCGATTCCGAAACAGGTTCTTCAGTATCAAATTCAGGTATTTCGTCACGACGCTCAGCGGCTCGGGTCGTCCTCCGGCGCATCGACCCTGGGGGCGGACATGAAGTTATCACAGGTTGTGCGCGGCCGCGTTAATCGGCCAGGTAGACTGCATCTGTACGTGTAATGCGATGAGTGTGAAGAGCACAATGCCGATCGGGTCGCCGGATCCGTGATCGACGCCGTATCTGGAACTGGATTTAAGACCGGACCTGCAGCTGATCCCTTACCGGCGTAAGCAGTGGAGGGTAAGGACGGTCGCGTGATACGCTCGCGCGCGAAGATCAAGACAAAATTGAACCTCTTGACGTAGAATTTGACGGCGAGCCAGCGTTGACGTCGTCTCAGCAGAATCCGTCGCTTCTTATTGGCCTCAGTGAAGATTGCCGTCGATTCCGCGTCGCAGCAAAGGGGGTGTGGTCGACTAAACACCTATTTTGATCTCGTATCGCTGCAGAGTGGAGCGACGGCATAGAAGTCGCAATCCGGGCATTCAGCGCAAATCATGTAGTTCCTCTAACTGGTTGTCTCATCGACAGCTCCATTACTGGGACGAGAACGGATTTTTTAAAACCGCGCTATGCCTCGCCCAATAAACGTAGTCCTTCAGTCGAGTATATTCGTTCAAAGATGTAGTCGGACTGCGGACGCTAGGAATACTACGGCGGGAGCACAAGGTCCCGCTCCAGCACCTTCGCAAGGTCGCACGCGAGCTGAGTAAATACCGCGAACAACCTTGGTCCGAACTTATTCTGTACGTCCTTAAGCGAGAAGTTTACTTTTGCGAACCGGAGTCGGAACGAGTCCGCAGCGTCATCGGCGGCCGATATAGCCTGCTACCTCTGCGCGGCGTATGCATGATGTTATCAAAGAGTCGGAACTTCTGCGCAAGCGCTCGCCACGTCAAGTGGGTCGCATCGAACGGCACCGGTATATTGCTCACAATGCATGGGTTCTCGCCGGAACGAGAATTCCAACGAGGGTCATTTCGCGGCTTCATAGTGCCGGACATTGATCCGACCGGATCGTGCAAGGGCACGGTTAGAGGCGCAAGCGTGAGCGACGGTTCGCTGTGGCCGTCGCTATTTCCGTTCTCTTGGATCACAACGTCCCTGATTCTGTGGCAGATGTGTTTCGTGCCCACGGTCACAAGGTTCGCCATGTTCGGGATATCCTACCAATTGACTCTCCAGACCCATGGCTACCGTGAGCGAAGAAGCAGGTGAGGTTCTTGTTAGTTGTGATCGCGATTTCAATTTGATCGCACCACGTATTCCGAGGCGGCATCGGGCGAGATTTCGACGACTCAGTAGAATTTCACTTGAATGCGATAAACCTTAAGCCGCGCAAGGCGTCGAAGAAGCGATGTCGTTTCTTGAAATGGAATACGAGCAAGCACAGTCCCGATCAGATGAACGCATGATCGTAGTTATCAAGAACACGGGAGATATCGACGCATCGTTAGAAAAGCAGAATCAGGTTGGCCCTTTTTAATCGCTGGCGCACCTGAGGGTAGCCTAATCCTCCCCTGCCGCTATCCTGATTCCGTTAGCGCCGAATATTTCCTTGGCTTGCGCGGCGTGGCGTTAATCGCTAGAAAGTGAAGCTCGATGTTCTCCGCTAACGACCGCGACGCGACGCTCACTTCGTCGGGACTCCTTACGTCCATGACGATTACGCTCGTAGTAGTACTTGGGGCGATCGCGCCGTAGCGGGGACGAAACAGTAACCTTCGAAACCCCTGTCGGCGCGAAAGCCGGCGGGGGTTTCTTTTGGCCCCGCTGACTTCCAACCGACAGGGAGCGAACCGGAAAGGAAGGCTCCCATGAAGGCCACCGGCGCGGAAATAATCTGTAGCCTGCTCGAACGCGAGGGCGTGTCTATTGTCGCGGGCATCCCGGGCGGCGCGAATCTGCCGCTCTACGATGCGCTCCACCGGAGCCCAATCCGGCACGTCCTCGCACGCCACGAGCAGGGCGCCGGCTTTATCGCGCATGGCATGGCGCGCGCCACCGGCCGGCCGGCGATATGCCTAGGCACCTCGGGACCGGGCGCGACCAATCTCGTAACCGCGATCGCCGACGCCAAGCTCGATTCGATCCCGCTCATTGCGATCACAGGCCAGGTGCCGCGCGCGCTGATCGGCAGCGACGCGTTCCAAGAGGTTGATACCTACGGCATGACGCTGCCGATCACGAAGCACAACTTCCTCGTGAAACGCACGGCAGATCTACTCGAGGTGATTCCGGAGGCCTTCCGCCTTGCCGTGTCAGGCCGCCCCGGTCCGGTCGCGATCGACGTGCCGAAGGACGTGCAGGCCGAGGCGATCGAGTTCGACGCGCTCCCGGAGCCATCGCGGCCCGACGCGCCGCCGCGCTTTGCCAACGCTGATATCGCGTGCGCCGCCGAGCTAATTAACAATTCGCGCAGCCCGATCTTCCTGGTCGGCGGAGGCGTGATCGTTTCAGGTGCGTCCGCTGTTCTGCGGCGAATTGCCGACAAGGGCTCGATACTGCTCGCCTCGACGCTGCACGGACTCGGCGCGGTCCCGCACGACCATCCGCTGTTTCTTGGCATGGTCGGGATGCACGCGGCGCGCTACACGAACATGCTGCTTGAGGAATGCGACCTGCTGGTCGGACTCGGCATCCGCTTCGACGATCGCGCGACCGGCAAGGCGGCGGAGTTCTGCCGGCGCGCGACGATCATGCATATCGATATCGACAACGGCGAGTTGGGCAAGATCAAGCAGCCGGCGCTCGGAATGCAGGCGGACGTGCGGGAGGCTCTAGAAGCCATCGCACCGCTCATCAAGGCAGACCGGCGCAGCGAGTGGATCGCGCGGATGGCGGCGTTGCGCGCCGAGTTTCCGCTCGCGATGCCGGGAGCGGACGACCCGCTTCGCCCTTACGGCATCGTGCGCCACACCGCCGCGCTCGTGCCCCATGACGCGATCGTAACGACCGACGTCGGGCAGCATCAGATGTGGGCGGCGCAAGCTTACCCGTTCACCACGCCGCGGCAGTGGCTCACCTCGGGAGGACTCGGCACGATGGGCTTCGGATTGCCCGCCGCGATCGGCGCCGCACTCGCGATGCCCGAGCGAACCGTTGTCTGTTTCAGCGGCGACGGCAGCTTGCTGATGAATCTGCAGGAGCTGGCGACGGCGGCAGAGGAGGGGGTCAACATCAAGGTGGTCCTGTTCAATAACGGCAACCTGGGGCTGGTGCGCCAGCAGCAGCATCTGTTCTATGGCCGCCGCTATCACGCCTCGAAGTTCCACGCCGTGCCGGATTTCGTCGCGCTGGCGCGCGGTTTCGGTGTGCCGGCCTGCGATCTCGGCGCGACCGAGTATCAGTTGCAGACGCTGGAAAATGCGCTCGCGCAGCCGGGGCCGTGCCTCGTCAACGTGCCGATCGCGGCCGACGAGAACGTCTATCCAATGGTGCCGCCGGGTGGCGCTAATCGCGACATGATCGACGAGGAGACAGCAGGATGAGCTAAGCCGCGGACCCGTTTTCACCAATGCAAGCAGCGCGCGCGTTGGCTATATTCTCGGGCGATGGCCAAGAGGACGGGTAAGTATGGTTTTTCCGGTGAGCGTCCGGCGCCGGATCGCGCGCCCGGCCCGTTCACCGACATGTATCACTACCTGCTGACGGCGTCGTGGCCGATACTCCTGCTCATCATCGCGACCGTCTTCTTCGGCGCCAACCTGCTGTTCGCACTCGGCTATTACCTCGACGGTGGAATCGAGAACGTGCACTCGGACTCGTTCCTCGACAGGTTCTTTTTCAGCGTCCAGACGATGGCGACGATCGGCTACGGCAAAATGGAGCCGGTCACGCTGTTTTCTAACATCCTGGTCTCGATCGAGGCGTTCGTCGGTCTGCTTGCGCTTGCGATGATGACCGGCCTCGTATTCGCGAAGTTCTCGCGGCCGACGGCGCGCGTCCGCTTCACGCGCTATGCAGTGATATCGACCCGCGACGGCGTGCAATCGCTGATGGTCCGGATGGCGAACCTGCGCGCCAACCGGATCGTCGAAGCCGAAGTGCATCTCACCGTGGTGTGGAATGAACGGACCGAAGAGGGCGAGACCATCCGCAAAATCTATGATTTGCGCACCACGCGCCAGCGAAGCCCCCTCTTCAGCCTGAGCTGGACCGTGATTCATCCCATTGATTCCGCGAGTCCGCTCTACGAGCTAACGGCCGAGATTCTCGAGCAGCGCAATGCCGAGATAGTGGTCTCGGTCGTCGGTCTCGACGAGACCTTCGCCCAGACCATCCACGCGCGTCATCCGTTCAAGGCCGCCGATGTCATCTGGGGTGCACGCTTCGCCGACATCCTAAGGGCGCGGCCGGACGGTGAGATGGAGGTCGACTACACGCATATCGATGACGTAATCATGGTGGAAGACAAGTCTGAGCCTGCGCGCATTTCCGCGGACTGAGTGATACCCGACCGCGGCCGATCCGCGGCGGCAAATCTCAAGGAGCTAAATCATGGCATCACGAGCACTGGTACTTGGCGGCGGCGGTCCGGTCGGTATCGCATGGGAAGCGGGCTTGCTGGCGGGGCTCGACGAGGGCGGCGTACGCCTCGCTGATGCGGACTTTATCGTCGGCACCTCGGCGGGATCATTCGTCGGCGCCCAGCTCGCGATGGGCCGCGAGGCCGGAGCGCTCGCAAAACCGATCCTGGCGGAAAGGCCAGCACCGCAACCGACGCTCGCGGGACAGCCTGCCGCAGCGCCACCGGATCTGACGACACTCTTCACCAAGATGCAGGAAGCGATGTCGGGCAAGCGGCCGGGCAGGGAAGTACGGGCCGAGATCGGCGCGTGGGCGCTCAGCCAGAAGACGATTTCCGAAGAGACTTTTATCGCGAACTTCGGCCGCTCCTTCAGTTCGCTCCCCGATGACGTATGGCCGAATCGCAACTACGCCTGCACCGCCGTCGACGCGCAGTCGGGCGAGTTCGTGGTGTGGAACAAGGAGGCGGGGGTCGGCGTGGTGCGGGCCGTTGCGTCGAGCTGCAGCGTGCCGGGTGTGTTTCCACCGATCACGATCAAGGGCCGCCGCTACATCGACGGTGGTATGCGATCTGCCACCAATGCCGACCTTGCGAAAGGCTATGACGTCGCGGTCGTGGTGGCGGTGACGGCAGCTGCGTCCACGGATCCCGCGATGCTGCGATTCCGGCAGATGCTGGACAACGAAATCACAGCGGTGAAGGAGAGCGGCGCGCGCGTCGAGCTGATCGTTCCCGACGACGCTGGCGTCAAGGCCTTCGGAATCAACCTCATGGACTCGCGCCGGCGCCCGGGCGCGGCGAAGGCGGGACTCGAGCAGGGCAAGACGCTCGCCGCGAAGCTGAAGTCGATGTGGCCGGGAAAATAACAGGTTCGTCGGCCAGGTCTCGCGGGTAACCGGGAGCTCCTCGCTATCCAGATGAAAGAATCGCCCCGCACCATTGACGCTACAGATGAAGGCTTTGACCTCAACGCATGGATTAAAGCGTCCGAGGCGGTGTCGGGCGAAATCGTTCTCGACAAACTGATTCAGGGCCTGATGTCAACCGCGCTCGAGCACGCGAGGGCTGAGCGTGCGGTCTTGCTGTTGCCGCAGAGCGATGAGCTACGGGTTGAAGCTGAAGCGACCGCCGAAGGGAGCACCGTGGCTGTGCGCCTCGGCATTGCCGAGCCAACGTCAGAAATCCTGGCCGAGTCCGTCTTGAGGCAGGCCGTCAGAACCCACGACATCGTGATGTTGGACGACGCGTCGGTCGACGGCCGCTTTGCGTCCGATCCTTACATCCAGCGCAACCATGCGCGGTCGATCCTGTGCGTCCCGCTGATGAAGCAGGGCAAGCAAATAGGTGTGCTCTATCTCGAGAACAATTCAAAGGCCAATGCATTTACCGCCGCCAGTGCCAGGTTGCTTAAGCTGCTGGCCTCGCAAGCGGCTATCTCGCTGGAGAACGCACGCCTGTACGATCACCTTCAGCGGAGCGAAGCCTTTCTCGCTCAAGGCGAGGAATTGGCCCGCACGGGGACCTGGGCGCTCGATCTCGAGACGGGCAGGTCGCGCTGGTCGCCGCAAATGTTCCGCATATTCGGCCTCGATCCCACGATCGATCCGCCCGTCATGCCTAACTTCCTTTCGCTGGTCCATCCTGACGATCGCAAGGCGGTCAGAAAGACTCTGGCTATCGCGGGTGCGGAGGGTCAGCCGTTTGATTACACGTTTCGGATCGTTCAACCCGGCGGTCAGCAGATCTTCTTGAGGAGCGTCGGAACGCCTGTCTCGCAAGACGGCACCGTCAAGAGCTATTTCGGCACCATCATGGATGTGACCGAGCACGAGGAGATGACTCGTGAGATTCGGCAGCGCGAGGCCGAGCTGCTCGATGTTCTTAACTATGCTCCCCAGCACGTCGCTATCATCGGGCCGGATGGGCACCGCGTTTACGCCAACCGCGTCGCGCTCGATTATGCGGGGGTTACCCTCGCCGAGTTCCAGTCGTCCGAGTACGAAAAGCGGATCCATCCTGAGGACGCTGAAAGGCTGCGTGCCGAGTCGCCGTTCGGAAGCGCCACGGAGTTCGAATTTGAGACGCGCATTCGCGGCAAGGATGGCGCGTATCGCTGGTTCCTGGTGCGTTTTTCTCCGCTTCGAGACTCCGCAGGTCAGATCCTGCGATGGTATTCGGTCGGTACCGAAATCCAGAACCGCAAAATTGCGGAGGAAAGGGTCCGGAACGAAAACCTTGCTCTGCGCGAGGAAGTCGACAAGGCGTCATTGTTCGAGGAGATCGTCGGCGCCTCCCCCTCGCTCAATGCAGTTCTTTCTCGCGTCGCCAAGGTCGCGCCCACCGACTCGACAGTGCTGATCACCGGGGAAACCGGCACCGGCAAGGAACTGATCGCGCGCGCAATCCACAAACGTTCCGCGCGCTCCGCGGGCGCGTTCGTGAGCGTCAACTGCGCCGGAATTCCGCAGTCACTTATCAGCTCGGAGCTGTTCGGCCATGAGAAGGGAGCTTTCACGGGCGCCCTGCAGCGCCGAATGGGCCGCTTCGAAATGGCTCAGGGCGGCACTCTTTTTCTGGACGAGGTTGGCGACCTTCCGCCTGAGACTCAGATCGCTTTGCTGCGCGTCCTTCAGGAACACGAGTTCGAACGCGTCGGCGGAGAGCGCTTGATTCGCGCCGATGTGCGTGTCATCGCGGCCACCAATCGGAATCTCAAGACGGCGATCGACACCGGGGTTTTTCGTAGCGATTTGTTCTATCGCCTCAACGTCTTCCCGATCGAAGTGCCACCACTGCGCGAGCGTGCCGACGACATTCCGATGCTGGTCGAGTACTTCATCGACCGCTACGCGACGACGGCGGGGAAGAAGATCAGGAACATCGATCGGAAAAGCATGGAACTTCTCCGCTCGTATCAGTGGCCGGGAAATGTCCGCGAACTCCAGAACGTTATCGAAAGATCGGTGATTATCTGTGAGTCCGAAACCTTCGCCGTCGATGAGAGCTGGTTGCCTCTCGATCGAATGCCGACGGTGCCGGATACGCAGCCACTAGCTAGGATGGTGGAGAAACAGGAACGTGCCGCAATCGAGCAGGCGCTCGCTGAGTCGCACGGGAGAGTTGCCGGTGCGCGGGGAGCGGCCGCCAAACTTGGCATGCGGCCATCTACCCTCGAGTCGAAGATTAGAACGCTCAAGATCAACAAGCACTCGTTCAAGGGCGTTTAGTGTTTTTTTCCGGTCCGCACTCGGCCAATCCAATCGCGAAGGTAAGCAGGGCAGTTCACAAATTCGATTCCCGATACCTGCCATCGCGCCAGAGTGGGTACGCATTCGCGATCGACACGCGTCACCTCTCGCAAGTCCAGCTTGATTGGCCCCGACTCCGCGTCGAAGGCCGCCTGCAACTCCACGATGTGATCCTCGTCGATTCTGCCGCTCAAGAAATAGACAACTGCCTCAGAATTCGCTGACCTTACAATCTTCAGCATCGGCGTTGAGACTTGCCTTGCTGTCCTTGCGAACTGACCAATTCCAAAGGCCCTCCACGCGGACTTTTCGCAATCCCCGCTGATAGCCAGACGCATACCAAGGACGATGCCGCGCAAATGCTCACGATGCGCGACATCCGACCAGCACTCGCAAGCGCACTTTTCACGAAATGACGAAAACCTGCGAGCGAGGCGCCGTGAAATCCGACAATGCGAGCGTTGAGATAGGCGGCGCAATTAGCAATTCAGGGCCCGGAATGAAGATTGCTTGGGTTTGCTGCGCTCGAGGTCGAATCACTCCCGAGGACGGGCCTAAAAATGTACGAGCATCACGATCACCTGGGCAGCGGCGAAACTGAACCACGAGCCGGCTTCCAGCAAGGAACAGCCGTCTGGGTGTGGGATTCTGCTTGGCTACCGGCGGTCGTCGTTCATCGTGCCATAATGGATGGCTTGTTGGTCCGCCTCGAGCACGGGGTTACGTTCAGGGCTCCGATTTCCGACGTGGTGACGCGCGATGCGGCATCGCGGGGCAGAGATGTCCCACGTTTTCGTCCCTATCCAGCTCATCGAAATTGAGCGAGCGACGGCGTCCTCGAAATCGAGGGAAGGCTCGGATTGACGCCGCCTAAATCGGCCAGCCGGCTTGATCCCAGGCCATCTGCCAAAACAGGCATTCGTACCTGCTGCTCGCGAGGAAGTTCTCCTCGGCGATTCGGGCTTGGTAGGCGCTGAGTTCATCGGCTAGCGACGCAAACATCTCGACCATCATCTCGGCGAGATCGGTGAACTCTTTTGAGGCGTACGCCTTGATCCATGCGGCGTACATCGAACCCGCACCACTCTTGCCCTCGCGCTCCAGCCGCGCCGCGATTTCCGCGTAGCCAAGCTGGCACGGCAGGAGCGCCGCGACAATTTCCACGATTGGCGCGCTGTACGCGACCGACAGCAGATGGCGCGTGTAGGCATGCGTGATCAGCGTGGGCGTGGTCACCTCGAGATCGGCGGCTGAAATCCCGAACTCGGCGCAGTAGTCACGATGAATCTGCATCTCGATCGTTGAGGTGTCGCTCAGCAGCTTCCCGAAGGCTGCGATCATAGCCGCGTCCCGCGCCTTGGCTGCCGCGATCCCGAACACGCGGCAATAGTCGATCAGGAAGATGTAGTCCTGGCGGAGATAGAACTTGAAACGCTCGGGTGCGAGCGTGCCGTCGCCGATTCCCTGCACGAACGGATGCGCATACTCCTTGTCCCAAATCGGCGCCGCTTTCGCGCGCATCGAATTGAGAATTGCCCTGCCGTTCACGGTCTTCCTCCGCCAGGCGCGAGGTGATTGAGCGGCCGCGCGCCGTGCCCGATACGGGGCGACGTTTCGATCGCGCGCGTCACGAACGCCTTCGCATCGGCGATCGCATGTTCGAGCGGATGTCCAAGTGCGAGGCCCGCAGCGATCGCTGCTGACAGCGTGCATCCCGCCCCGTGCGCGCGCGGGCCACTGATGCGCGGCGCGCGAAATTCGCGGATGCTGCGGCCGTTGAAGAGCACGTCGATCGCATCTCCGGTGAGCGCTCCGCCCTTGACCAGCGCAGCGCGTGCGCCCGCCGAAACAATAGTGCGCGCGGCCCGCGTCATGTCTTCGCGCGTCCTTACGCTCCGGCCAGTGAGCAGTTCGGCTTCGCGCAGATTCGGTGTCACGACGGCCGCGAGCGGCAGCATCGCATCGCGCATTTTTTCGATCGCATCGGGCTCGAGCAGCACATCGCCGCTCGCGGCAGCCATCACGGGATCGACGACCAGGTTCATGATCTTGTACGCGCGGACGCGCTCCGCGACGACATCGATAATCGCCGCGCGTGACAGCATTCCGGTCTTTGCCGCCGCGATCTCAAAGTCCTCGGCGACCGCGTCGATCTGCGCTGCGACGAAAGCCGGCTCGACATTGGCGATCGCCGTCACGCCGCGCGTGTTCTGCGCGGTCAGCGCCGTCAGGGCCGAGGTGCCGAACACGCCGCACGCGGCGAAGGTTTTGAGGTCAGCCTGGATTCCTGCGCTGCCGCCGGAATCCGATCCCGCAATCGTAAGCGCAACCGGCGTGATCATGGTCACTCACGAAACGCCCCGAGTGATGGGACCATCCGGTGCGGACGGCGCGCGCTAGTTCGGCAAGTCGGGCGTTATCGTGGCAATAGAATGCCTCATTCCCTGCAAGGTGCGAAGCACCGTCTCGAGTCCGATCTGGAGCCTGGAATCGGCCGACAGATTCATCAGGAGCTGAATCTGCTGGGCCTCCCTGGCGACGGTCACGTACTGGCTGGGGAGCTGGACCTGCGCGCCCTTGATCATGTTAGTTACCTCGTTAAGCTCGCCAGCGCAGAGCTGCGCCTGGAGCGTTACCGGCTGGCCCTGCTGAACGAGGCTGATCGAATCCGACATCAGGCGCTCACAATCTGCTATCGCATATACGCTGCTGAGTGAGCGCAGGAAGAAGCCCAGCGTATTGAATACTTGTTGCGTGTCGGCGGGGTTGGAAAAATAAGTGGTTGCCAAATTGGCAAGCGCAGTGGTGCCGGTTTCTGCTTTTCTGGGTACCGTGAACGCTTTGTTCAGATCACCACTGGCCGAGAAATAGAAGGAGAAGGCTCCCTCGAGGGTGGTGAAAGCACCATTGTGAAAGAATGATTTTTTGCGCGCGGCTTCAATCAAAGATTGAACGTTGAAAGCTCCCTCTCTCAAGCCACCGCTCAAGCATCCTGTGTTGCCACCCGAGTCGATGCCGCTGTTGCAGTCGCTATTCGCCAACGAAAGCGATGCGGGGCCATTTGCAACTTTGTCACCCGGATCCTGAGGTAAGACTATCGGCGCGACGAGCGCGTTGAGTCCGTGAGCGGTCGCGGTCCCAGCATTCATACATGTGGTCGGTGATCCGGTTACGTCCGCACAGCGCAGCAGATCGACCAGCTGCTTCGCGTTTAAATTACGCTCTGGAAAAGGCGCGGAGGGATCGTTCACGTTGGGGGCATGTACGAGGCCCGTTTCCTCGTTGGCGCCGGCGTTGAAGTGGCAGAGATTGCACTGAGCGTTTCCATCGAGAAAGATCTTTTTGCCTGTCTCAGCGGTCGCGTCGTTGAAGCTAATTACCGGCTGCGATGCATCGACTTGCGTCCCCGCCGCGAAATTATTGGCCGCGTCGCCGTCGTTCGCGTCGGTCGGCACCCCTGCTTTGAGCGCGAGTTCGATCCTGCGGCCGAGATACTCCTGGAACGCGGCCAGCTCGTCGAGCTCGAGCGAAGTAGGGCAGCGGAAGTCTACGCCCGGGACGCGATTGAGACTCTTTGTGAAATGAGTCTTAACCGCGGCGAGCGAGAACGCGCGCAGCGACTTGGTCAGATCGGTGATGTCGTTGTTCGCCTCGTCAACGGCATCCCGGCAGTCCTCGTTCTGGAGCGTGGTGGCGGCGCCGAACACATCGGGATCGGTGAGCGCTCCATCGCCGGCCCAGCCGAGCTCGACGTTACGCGTGCCCTCAGCGACTCCGGGCGTTGCCGACCCTATCGTCACAGGATTGTCATTTTGGAACACATCGGTAAGTGTGATCGGCACCGCGTTGGCCGGAAACGGCGGCGGCAGCGGATCGCAAAGTACTGCGACCAGGTCAGTGCCGTTCTCGATGAGCTCTGGCGGAGCATTGTTAGTGCAGAAATCAGGCAGCAGGTTCGAAGTGGTCAAAGCCAAAGCGGCAATCGACATGGACGCACGGAAAGGACCGACCGGGGTGTTCGACGTGCCTACTTCATCGGGGTCATTGCCGACCTTGTCGTTGATGTTGAACAAGCCCAGCTGCGTAACGAGGGTCGGATTCTCGAGCCCGCCGCTGATGTTCTTCCCGAGCACGAGATCCTTCTGATCAGCGCTGAGGGCGGGAATATCCGCGGGGCTGATCGTGAAATCGCTCCCCGGCAAATGACAGGTCGAGCAGGTTCGGCCGTTGCCATTAAAAGTGGTCGTGGTGAAGACCTGAAAGCCGAGATTGACCAGCTTGTCAGTGCTGGGATCAATCGCTTGCGCGAAGGCTGGCGCCGTCGTGGCGCACAAAACGATAAGTGCGGCTAAAAAGTGGTCCATACGAAATCGCCGCGCTTTCCAAAGCTCTAGTCGCTTTGCGAGCTTCATTTGAGGCTCCCCCAGTCATCTTGTCTCGGCCCAAAGCTTTTTCGAAAATATGACGGTCTAGCCAAGGTTCGGTTAGCCGGAATCGCCTTTAAGCCGTCTAAGCGGGCTATCCATAGTACCGTTACGCTCGTCACGTCAAGAGAATCGAGGCCTCAACGTAACGAACTCTTCACAGTGTCCTTCGCGAGAGCTGGATCTGCGAATCAATCCTTGACAATACTCAGACTCAGACAATAATTATTGTCAACTAAGAAATGGAACTAAATCTGGTCAACGAAGGGCGGCGCGCCGGCTATGCCGCCGCGCGCCTTAACGAGTTCGCCGAGCGATGCCGCAAGGGCGGGCTCGCGGTCACGCCGCAACCCCTTGCGATCATTCGCGCGCCGCTGGCCTCGGCCGAGCATCCCCGCGCCGACGCGATCTGCGCCGAAGTGCGCCGCGAGCATCCGCATATCTCGCTCGCCACGGTGCATCGCACGCTCGAGACGCTGTGCGAGATCGGCGAGGCGCGCAAGGTGACGATGCTCCACGACAACGCGCGCTACGACGGCAACCTCACGCCGCCTCATCACGTGGTGTGCGTCAAATGCCGCCGCATCCGCGACATCGAAATCCCCGAGCTTGATCGCCTGCTCGCGGGGCGCTCGGAGCTGGGCGAGTTCAAGCTGCTCGGCTCATCGCTCGAAATCCAAGCGCTGCGCGAGGAATGCGGGCCGCGCGAATCGAAGCGGCGCGGCACGCGCACCAGTTGAAATCGCATTGAACCGGCGGCGACCCACGCCGCCGTTTACGGAGGCCGCCGAGACTTTCGATCAGTGGCTTGAGCGCAATCCCTGCCGCCCGCGCCGGCGGAGCCTGCGGCCAAGGTCGCGCTCTTTCCGACCTGCTTCGTGAACTACTACAAGCCCGGACCGGGCAAGGCCGCGGTCAAGGTGCTCGCGAAGAACGGCTGCGACGTAAAATGCCCGAAGCAGAACTGCTGCGGGATGCCGGCGCTCGAGGGTGGCGACATCGAGTTCGCACGCAAGCAGGCGCACGCCAATGTCGAGTCGATGCTGCCTCTGGTGCGCCAGGGGTACCGTATCGCGGCGATCAATCCGACCTGCTCGCTCACGATGCGGAGCATCTACCCGAACCTGTTGTCCGCAGACAACGTCAAGGAATTCGCCGCCGCGGTCGCGGACACACACGAGCTGCTCACCAGGTGCGTCGCGCCGGCCGCTTCAACAAGGATTTCAGGAGCACACCGGTGACGATCGCGTATCACGTCCCGTGTCATCTGAAGGCGCAGGGCATCTGCTTTCGCTCGCGCGACATGCTGCGCCAAATTCCCGACGTCGAGATCGAGACCGTCGAGGCGTGCACCGCCCACGACGGCACCTGGGCGATGAAGAAAGAGTTCTTCGAGCTCTCAATGAAATGGGGCGAGAAGGCGTTCGCGGGGCTTCGCGATGCAGGCGCGAAAATCATGGCGACCGACTGTCCGCTCGCCGCGGTGCAGATCGAGCAGACGACAGGAGTGCGACCGATTCATCCGGTCGAGGTGCTCGCGCGCGCCTACGAGCCCGATGGATTTCCCGACCCGGTCGCGCCGCCGCCCGAGGCGCCGAAAAAGGCGTCAACGTGAAGCCGATTTCCTTCGACGAGATTCTGCCGCTCGAAGATTACGAGCGCGTGCGCGAGGTCACGCGTCCGCTCCTGATTTACGAGAAGGCGCGCCGGCGCCTCGCGGTCGGCTCGCATATCACGCTGCTGTTCGAGAACCGGCAAACCGCGTGGTACCAGGTCGAGGAGATGATCCGGACCGAGAAGACCTTCGCCCGCGACGCGATTGAACACGAGATCGACACCTACAACGACCTGGTGCCGAGGGGCGGCGAGCTGGTCGCGACGATGCTGATCGAATACGCCGATTCGCGCGAGCGCGATGCGGCGCTCAAAAGGCTGGTCGGCCGCGAGCGCTGCGTGAGATTCGTGATCGGCGAGCGGCGCGTCGCCGGGTCATTCGACGATCGCCAGCTGTCGCCCGAGCGGATGAGCGCGGTGCAGTTCGTGCGCTTCTCTCCGACGGGAATCAGCGCCCACGAATCTCGCGCGCTCGCCGAGGCCGGCAAGCTGGCAGTCGAGGTCGATCATCCGGCCGGCGCACAGATCGCGGGCGGGCTGGCCGAGGCGGTGGCCACGGACCTCGAGTAGCGCGCGTCGTCATCCACTGTTGAAAAACAAAACCCCGGGTCCTCGCGGACCCGGGGTTTTTTCGCTTGCGCGACTAGCAGTCTCGGTTCTTACGGAACCGGCGTCAACGAGAGACCGACCGGCAGATCGAGCGTATGAACCTTGCCGCCCGGGCTGCTCAATACCGCATCCGGCCTCGCGTTGCCGCTTACGCCTGGGGCATACTCGGTGACCGTGTTGCTGCCCGTGTTGGCAACCATCACGAAATCGCCCGTGCCAAGATTGAAGGTCACAATACCCTGCGGTGCGTTGAGCTGCGTGCCACGACCCTCGATCGATGTCGAGAAACTGCCCGTCACCAATGGGTTCTGTATAGCAATCAAGCAACCGCTCGGCACGGAGGGATTCGCCTCGATGCAAGTCTGAAACTCGGGGACAGTCATGAGCGCGAATTCCTTGATTCGCCCGAACTCACCCTTGGTCGCCTTTCTCCGGGCCCCGAGCGCAAGGTCGGTTATGTAGGCAGTCGTCTCACTCGCGTCGACTGCGATGTACTTCGGCGAGGTCGTATCCGTTGAGGCTCCCAGGGGAGGAGGGAGCAGATTGTCCGTCGTAGTGGCGAAGAATCCTCCGAGAGGCGGTTCCGAGAAAAATACGTTTGTAGCCGGTGACGGTGGAAAGGCCGTGTTGGTCAACGCGAACAGCCCGGCAGCGTCTGCCGCTTCCGGCAGGTAAATAGAAACGTATCCAAGCGAATTGACGATCCAAACGCGATTGGTCGGTATGCTAGCGCTGGACGGTGAAAAATTCGTGGGAGAAACCACCTGCGACTGAAGAGACGACGCGCAGGCTCCCTGAGAACCCCCAGTAACCTGCGTGGCGTCGGCGCAAAACACTACCTCCGTGCTGTCAACGAATATGCCGATCGGCGCGAACACCTGCGAGTCGAGCGCGGCGGGAATACCATTTGCGGGGCATCCACCAATCACTAGGTCGGGCGTTGTTGCACCGACTGTCCAGCGCGAAATCGATCCTGAACCGCAGAGATCGGCCGACGTCGTCGTACAGCCCGCGATACTAGTGACTGCGCAAATCGGGGGCGAAAGGCTGGTTATCCAAACTCGGTCGTCGGCTTGAGCGGCGATGCCAGTATCAAGGTTCAATGGGAAGGTAACTGGGAACGCCGGTGTAAACTTAGGATTCGAAAGCAGCCCGATAGGACTGGTATTCCCGTTGGCGCCGAGCTGATAGAAGGTGACGATGTTGGCTAGACCCGAAGTAACGCCTTCGAGTCCGAGCGGGAGATCGATTGCGACGCCGCTCGGTCCTATCAAAAAGTTATTACCGCCGCTCAGAGTCGTGGTCGGCTTTTCCGCGTTCTTCTGGCCTGCGGAATATCCCAGGAGCTGGCCGCCGAGGCCGCCCGATCCCAGCGCCGAATTGGTGACGAGAACATCCGCGTGAATCGTCCCGCCCGCCAACGCAGGCCCCGCAGAGGCGACAAGCGCGAGCGCGGCAACGCCGCTTGCCAAACTCCTCCAACCGGAACGACTGAGCTTCCCACAAGGGCGCTCATGTGCGTGCCCGTTTCCTCCCTGATTAATCATATTCATCCTTCCCTGAGCCATGCTCTGTTACCCCCGCCGAGTCTAAATAGGATAGTCCCGCGGCCAATTCGTCCCAGTGATGTACCCGTCGTCGGAATCCGAGGCGCCGCTACATGCCTCGACCACTGAAAAACCCCCGCAGACAGGCTTATCGGTGGCCTTACCTACACTGATCGGGTCACAAATTCAAGGGTATTGTAATCCGCCGTTAACCTGTGCGTTTGTACGTATCGGCGGCGCGCTGATCTTGAGCAGCTGATTCGCGCGCCATCACAAAAAAACTCACGCTCAAGCATCATGCATCGCAATGCTGAGCGATAAGACAGCACTGCCTCGACAGGCGCAGTCCGGCACTGCAAAAAGTGAATTTCATCTTTTGAGCTTCTCTTCCAATTCAGCGCGCGTGATTATCTGTATTCAGTTTAGTTCCGCATGTTTGTGCACCGCGCCGGCGGAGCCGGTACCTCATCTATAGGCTTGCTTAAATTGGAAAATCCCAAATCAACGCGCGCTTACGCTGCTGTTGCAGGGATATGACGGCTCGATGGAGCCTTCTTGACAAGCTCGTCCGGGGAATGGTAGGAAACGCCCGTTCGTAGGGTTTTTTGGTGGGTGCGTGCAGTTGTGTGCGCTGAGCGCGCCGCCGTGTCCGAGGGGTTTGCAACGAACCGCGAGGGCTCCAACTGGCTTGGGGGTGTCTATGCTGAATGGGAAATTGGGTGCACGAATCGGCTCGCATTGGCGATCGATGGTGGTGGTCGCCGTCGCGAGCCTCGCGACATTGTGGTCGAGCGCCGCGATGGCGACGATCACGCAGGGAGACTTTTCGGTTTTCGGATTCTTCGAAAGCCGCGAAGGTGGACAGTGGGGTGAGGGCAGTTCCGGGAGCAACGGAACCAACACCCGCTATATCCATCCGGCGCCTGGCGTTACAGAAGTATCCAAGGTGAGCAAGGCCGCGACTGAGACCGGCGGCAGCTTCGACTTCAATCACTGGGACCTCGACGAGATGCGGCAGCTGGCCGACATCCGTCCCGACTACCACATGGTCAAGAACTACAAGTTGCTTGGCCGCTTCGACACGCTGATCCTGAAGGATGCCGACTTCTTCGCTTTCTACCGTCCGTGGTACGACGCAGTTGGTACGCTGAAGAACAAGGGCACGGCCGAGACCAATCGCGACTTCTACAACTACAATCATCGCGACTTGCAGTGGCAGTACTTCCGCAACGACCTGCGCGAGTACTATGCACAGTTGAACTTCACCGACAATTTCTCGGCTCGTATCGGCAAGCAGCAGATCATCTGGTCGGAGGCCGACGCGTTGTCGGGCACCGAAGTCACGAATACCACCGACACGAGCTATCACGGTGTCTACGGCGCGGAGACGCCCGAGGATGAGCGCAAGAACACCAGGATGGTAAAGCTCAACTACATCTTGCCGGACTTCCTGAAAACCGCGAACAACGAAATCGAAGGCTTTATCATCCCGGGCGATTACGAGGGCAACGGCGTAATCGTCGCTCAGACCGACTCACGCAACCCTTGGGTTGTCCCGGCCGTCCTAG